>NZ_JBIUHC010000020.1:0-90919 GCF_044627735.1 Cupriavidus sp. CuC1
TCGTCACATGGTCGCTTGAGAATAGGATCGAACAAGCTGGTTCGGCAGCGCTTCGATCCAACATGACCAGCCTCTGGGAAAGATGGTCCTGCCGCGAGAAGCCCCAGCGGGGCTGCCCCGGGTTATTGAGAACTTACAGGCGGCCTCTCCAAGGGTGAGCGCGAGATGATCGTGGTAGCCACTTCGGGCGCCAACCAGTGCCTCTACTGCGTGGTGGCGCACGGCGCCATCCTGCGCATCTACGAGAAGAAGCCGACGCTGGCCGACCAGGTGGCGGTCAACTACCGCAAGGCCGACATCACGCCGCGCCAGCGCGCGATGCTCGATTTTGCCCTCAAGGTCTGCGAGGCCTCGGCCGAGGTTGGCGACGCCGATTTCGCGGTGCTGGCCAAGCATGGGTTCAGCCATGAGGACGCCTGGGATATCGCTGCCATCACCGCCTTCTTCAGCCTTTCCAATCGCATGGCGAACACCATCAGCATGCGGCCGAACGAAGAGTTCTACCTGATGGGGCGCGTGCCGAAGGCTAAGTAGCGCCTCTGGATGCACGCATGGTGGGCGCCTGCCGCGCCCACCTCCTTGTTCCACTTCTCTCGATCCGCCCGTCGCCTTGAATCCCGTCTCGCTCTTCTTTGCCCAGGCCTGCCTGGTGGTCGGCACGCCGTTCCTGCGGTGGCGCGGGCTGCGCATCGGCAGCATCGTGCCGCTGGTGGCCATGCAGATCGTGGGCGGCATCCTGCTCGGGCCGTCCCTGCTTGGCGCGTTGTGGCCGCAAGGCTGGCAGGCCCTGTTCGGGCCGGCGCAGCTAGCCGCGCTCTCCGGGCTGCAATGGCTGGCGGTGGTGCTGTTTGCCTTCCTCTCCGGCTTCATATCGGCGGCGCGCAGCAGCAAGGGATGCGGCGCATTGCGATGGCGGCCGCGCTGGGCAACGTGCTGGTGCCGTTCGCGCTCGGCACGGCAGCCGGGGCCTGGCTGGCCTACGCTACGCCGGGTGCAGTCGGGCAAGCGGCATCCGCCTGGCAATTCGCCTTCGCCGTGGGCGTTTCCATGGCGGTAACGGCACTGCCGGTGCTGGGGGCGATCCTGCGTGAAATGAAGCTGTCCGACTCCGTGCCCGGCCAGCTGGCGGTCGGCTGCGCCGCCTTCAGCGATGCGGCCATCTGGCTGGTGCTGTCGGCCATCCTCGCCAGCGCAGGCCGTTCGTCGTCCTACGACTTCCTGCGCCTGGCGCTGCTTGGACTCGCCTACGTCGGTGCGATGCTGTGGCTGGTACGTCCGCTGCTGGCGCGCATGCTGCCGCGGATGGCCGCCGTTGATGCGCGCCTGGCGCTGGTCGCGGTGCTGATCTTCGGCTCGGCGCTGATCTCCGAATCGATCGGCCTGCACTACATCCTCGGCGGCTTCCTCGCGGGCGTCGTGCTGCCGCGCGATGCGGCCGGCGAGCTCCGGCGCCAGCTCGAGCCTGCCACCGTAGTGGTCCTGATGCCGTTCTTCTTTCTGATGACCGGGCTGCGTACCGACATCGCCATGGGTGGCGAGGAGACCCTGCTGGTGTTCGGCCTGTGCACCGTGGTCGCGGTGGCCAGCAAGGTGGTCGGGACCGCATTGCCGGCGCGCCTGGCCGGCCTGCCGCGGCGCGAGGCCTGGATGCTGGGCGCGCTGGTGCAGACCAAGGGCCTGATGGAAGTGGTGGTGCTGGGCATCTTGTTAGAGGCAGGGCTGATCGGCATGACGGCCTTCTCCGGCCTGCTGCTGATGGCGCTGGCCACCACCGTGCTGGCCAAGCCACTGACACGCGCGGCCGCGCGCCTGCGCGAGCGCTGAGCCGCGCTTGCCGTCACCAGCCGGGCAGCGCTAGCGGATCTGCGCGCACGCGCCGCTGCGCGGGTCGAACAGCACCGGCCAGGCCTGCTCATAGATGCCCGGGGTGCAATGCTGCTCGCAATGCGCATGCGCCAGCGTGACGCGCCGCGGGTCCTGCCAGACCATCAGCGTGCAGCCGCTGCCATCGATCGCCCGCAGTTCGATATGCGGGGTCTTGCGCACCTGGCGGAACTCCGTGAGATCGAAATGGCAGGAGCCATGCCGGCCCACCCACAGCTTCCAGCTCAGGCTGCGCACATCGTTGCTGGCCACCCGCATATGCGCATCCTCGCGAAAGCCGTCTTCCTCCGTACGCTGGCAATCGGCGGCGATATCGATGTCGTGCGGTGGAATGGGCGTGGCGCGTTCCCGCGCCACGGGGGCGGGGGCAGTTTGTGTCGCGGGTACGCGCGCAGCTGGCGGGGAGGGAGGAGGCAGTGTCACCGTGCATGCCGCCAAGACGGCAGCTAACGGCCACAACAGCAAGCGCTTGTTCTTCATGGTGACTCCTTGCGCCCGGCGCCCGCGAGGCAATCTGAATGCCGGCACCTGTCTCCATATTTATAGCGGATAGGGCAAGGAAGGCGAGAGGAAAGCGTGCGCACGCGCACCGCTCTTGCTACTTCGGCGCAGCGCCGCCGCCCGCCGAGGCAAGGGTGCCGAAGAGAGCGACCTGACGGCGAAGCGCTTCGGTGGTGTGGCCCTGTCCGAAGAGCCTGTCGAAGACGATCAGCACGCCGCCGAAGTTGGCATCCAGGTATTCGACGTTGGCGGCGTGATGGACCCGGTGCGCGGACGGCGTATTCAGGACATATTCCAGCCAGCCGAGCCGCGGTCCCTGGAGAACCTGGAACGCATATTTGAGTCGACCATCCGTCTCCTGGACACGGAGGGGCAGGAGGGGCTGGAGGGTTTGAGCGCCAGCCGGATCGCCGAGGTGGCCGGCATCAGCATCGGCACTCCACCAGTATTTTTCGAACAAGCCGGAAGTGATGGAAGCGCTGGGCCGCCCAACCTGGCGCGCCTGTTCCGGGGACTCCTGAATGAGGGGGCTGCGCAGCATCAGGCGGCCGCGGGCGGCGCCTGATGCTGTCCTCGATTACATCAGGATGATGTCGTACTGCTCCTGGTGGAACGTCGATTCCACCTGCAGCGAGATCGGCTTGCCGATGAAGTCGCCGAGCATGGCCAGGTGCTGGCTTTCTTCTTCCAGGAACAAATCGATCACGTGCTGCGAGCCGAGGATGCGGAACTCGCGCGGGTTGAACTGGCGCGACTCGCGCATGATCTCGCGAAGGATGTCGTAGCAGACCGTGCGCGGCGTCTTGACCTGGCCCTTGCCCGTGCACACGGGGCACTGCTCGCACAGCACGTGCGCCAGCGATTCACGCGTGCGCTTGCGGGTCATCTCCACCAGCCCGAGCTGAGAGAAGCTGTTGACGGTGATGCGGGTGCGGTCGCGCGACAGCGCGCGCTTGAGCTCCGAGAGCACCTGGTCGCGATGCTCGGTGTTCTCCATATCGATGAAGTCGATGATGATGATGCCGCCCAGGTTGCGCAGCCGCAGCTGGCGCGCGATGGTGTGCGCCGCTTCCAGGTTGGTCTTGAAGATCGTGTCGTCGAAGTTGCGCGCGCCGACGTAGCCACCGGTGTTGACGTCGATGGTGGTCATGGCCTCCGTCTGGTCGATCATCAGGTAGCCGCCGGACTTCAGGTCGACCCGGCGCGACAGCGCCTTCTCGATCTCGGCGTCGATATTGAAGAGGTCGAAGACGGGGCGCTCGCCGGTGTAGTGCGACAGCCGCGGCAGCACCGCGGGGGTGTACTCCTGGGCGAACTCGACCAGCTTCTGGAAGTTCTCGCGCGAATCCACCTGGATCACGTTGGTGGCGTCGTTGACGAAGTCGCGCAGCACGCGCTGGGCCAGGTTGAGGTCCTGGTAGAGCAGGCTGGGCGCGGGCAGCGTGGTGGCGTTCTGGCGGATCGAGGCCCAGATCTTGCGCAGGTAGGCGATGTCGTTGCCGAGCTCTTCGTTGCTGGATTCCTCGGCGATGGTGCGCACGATGAAGCCGCCGCGCTCATCCGCCGGCACCAGCCCCTGCACGCGGGCGCGCAGGGCTTCGCGGTCGACCTCACCCTCGATGCGCTGGGAGATGCCGATGTGCGGGTCCTGCGGCAGGTAGACCAGGGTGCGCCCGGCAATGCTGACCTGCGTGGACAGGCGCGCGCCCTTGGTGCCGATGGGATCCTTGATGACCTGGACCATCAGGGCCTGGCCTTCGTAGAGCGTCTTCTCGATGGCCAGCGGCGCGGCATTGGCGTTCTTGTCCGGGTCGCGCGGGTGCCAGATGTCGGCGACGTGGAGGAAGGCGGCGCGCTCCAGCCCGATATCGATGAAGGCGGACTGCATGCCGGGCAGCACGCGCACGACCTTGCCGAGGTAGATATTGCCGACGAGCCCGCGCGACAGCGTGCGCTCGACGTGGAGTTCCTGCACGGCGGCCTGCTGCACGATGGCCACGCGTGTTTCCTGCGGTGTGATGTTGACGAGGATGTCTTCAGTCATAGTGGATGAAACTCGTCGCCGGCTGACCGGCCAGGTGGTTGTCCGCATTGTGCTGCCATGCCTCCCGTGGGCGCTGCCGTGGCCAGGGTGGCAGCAGCCTGAAGCGGGAACGGATGGGCGGCGGCGGGGTTCTCAGAACCGCAGATGGGCCTGTCTGAGCAGCGAAGCCGTCTCGAACAGGGGCAAACCCATGATACCCGAATAGCTGCCGTCGATTCGCTCGACGAACTCGGCGGCGCGGCCCTGTATGCCATAGGCGCCGGCCTTGCCGGCCGGTTCGCCGCTGGCGACGTAGGCCGCGATCTCGTTGGCGGTCATGGTGCGAAAGCTCACCTCGGAAACCGACAGCGCATGGCGCTGGCCCAGCGCAGAGACCACGGTTACCGCGCTCAGCACACGGTGGGTGCGCCCGGACAGGACGGCAAGCATGCGGGCGGCATCGGCGTCGTCGGCGGGCTTGCCGAGGATCTCGCCGCCCAGGCAGACGGTGGTGTCCGAGGTCAGGATGGGGGCGTCGGGCAGGGCGCGCCGCTCGCGCCGGCGCAGTGCGGCTTCGGCCTTGAGGGCGCACACGCGCTGCACGTAGTCGTCCGGGCTCTCGCCAGGCAATACGATTTCCAGCGCCTCGGCGTCTTCATCGCCGTCGGCCAGCAGCAGTTCGTAGGCGACGCCAAGCTGGGTCAGCAGCTCGCGCCGGCGCGGGCTTTGGGAGGCGAGATAGAGGAAGGTATGGGTCACGGCAGGGCAGTCGGGAAGGATCCGGGGATAGGGCATGCCAAATGCGGCTGCAGCGCATGCGCCGCTTCGGTCGCATTGTACCCGCGGCCTCGCCCGGTGCGTGACCCAGGCGCGCTTGGTTTCAGGCGCGGTGGTAGGGGTGGTTCTGGGTGACCGACCAGGCGCGATAGAGCTGCTCTGCCAGCAGCACGCGCACCATGCCGTGCGGCATGGTCAGGCTGGACAGGCGCAGCAGGGTTTGCGCGCGGGCCTTCAGGGCGGGATCGAGGCCGTCGGCGCCGCCGATCAGGAAGGCGACGTCGCCGCCTTCGCGCTGCCAGTCGCCCAGCTGGGCGGCGAGCTGCACCGTGGTGAGGTCACGCCCGCGCTCGTCGAGCGCCACGATGCGGCATTGCTTGGGCAGCGCCGCCTCGATGCGGGCCGCCTCGCGTTGCATCACGGTGGTGGCGTTATTGCTCGAGGAGCGCGTCTCGGGCTTGATCTCGCGTAGTTCGATGCGCAGCTCGGGCGGCATGCGCTTCGCGTACTCCGCGAATCCCGTTTCGATCCAGCCGGGCATCTTGTGTCCAACGGCCACGATCAACAACTGCATGGCGGGAAGCGGGCCGGTCCGGCTCAGGCCGAGCGGGTGGTGCGCTTGCGCGCGACCGGAGCCTTCGCGGCCGCCGTCTTGGCCGGTGCCTTGGTGGCAGTCTTGGTCGCAGCCGTCTTGGTGGCGGTCTTGCGTGCCACGCCGGTGCCGGCTGCGGTCTTGCGCGGTGCGCCCGTCTTGGCCGGTGCCTTGCGTGCCGGTGCCGAGCCCAGCGCGCTGGTCAGGCGTTTTTGCACGGTCGGGGCGCGGTTGGTGGCGATGGCGTCCGGGTCCGTATCTTCGTGGCCAAGCGGCGGCGAAGGCTCTTTCATGCCTTCGGGCAGGCGGGCCAGTGCCGGGCGCAGGCCGGTGGCGCGGCGCGCGGTGCGCACGACCGGTGCCTCGTCTTCGTCTTCGCCGTCGATCGGCTCGCTGGCCTTGGCCAGGCCCTTCTTGGCCGTGGACAGCTTCAGGCGTACCGGCTTGTCACCCCAGAGTTCTTCCAGGTTGTAATACATGCGCAGCTGCGGCTGCATGATGTGGACGACGGCGTCGCCGCAGTCGACCAGCACCCATTCGCCCGTTTCCAGCCCTTCCACCGCAACGATATGGCCGCCGGCGTCCTTGACGGTATCGCGGACCGAGGCGGCCAGCGCCTTGGTCTGGCGGTTCGAGCTCCCGCTGGCGATCACCACCCGGTCGAACAGCTCGGTCAGGTGGGTGGTGTCGTACACCTTGATGTCCTGCGCTTTGACATCTTCGAGGCCGTCGACGATGGCGCGTTGCAGTTTGCGAATATCCATGGTGCTTTTTTCAGTTCAGCTGAGATCGGTTTGGGGGCGGGCCGGGATGGGCAGATCCAACTGCGTCGGCCGATACAGGCCGCGGCTCGCGATGTAGTGTGCCACGCCGGACGGCAGCTGGTCATCTGCCGGTTGTCCGGCAGCCAGGCGTTGGCGTAGGGCGGTGGAGGAGAGGTCGACGGCTAGCGTCTGGTCGATCCACATGCGGCCGGAGGGCATGGATTGTATCAGGTCGGTGGACGCACGCCGTTCTGCGAGCTCCTGGCGCACCGGACCGTCCAGTTCCCCGAGGTCGAAACCGGGCCGTGTCGCCACGCAAAGGTGGACGTGCGCGAACAGTTCCTGCCAGCCATGCCAGGTGTGCAGGCGCAGCAACTGGTCGGCGCCCATGAGCCACGCCAGCGAGGCGTTGGGGCCATAGTGCTCGCGCAGTTCATGCACGGTATCAACGGTGTAGCTGGGGCCGGCGCGATCGACTTCCATACGGCTGGCATGGACCAGCGCGCGGGTGTCGGACAACGCCTGCGCGGCCAGCTCGGTCATGGCGAGGCGATCGGCGGCAGGGGTGACGTCGTCGCCTTTTTGCCACGACTGGCCGGTCGGAATCCAGACCAGCTCGTCGAGCTCGAGATGTTCGATGCACAGGCGGGCGAGTGCAACGTGGCCGATGTGGGGCGGATCGAAGGTGCCGCCGAGAATGCCGAGGCGGTAGGGGCGGTTGCTCTTGGTCGAGCCTGCTGCGTCTGCCGCGTTGGCGGTGAGCGATCGTGCGATGTGGTGTGCCATGGGGTTGCCGTCAGGCCCACTCGCGCACTGGCAGGAAGTCCGTGTACAGCGCGGCCTCCGCGCTGCCCGGCTCGGGCTGCCAGTCGTAGCGCCAGCTGGCCAGCGGCGGCATCGACATCAGGATCGACTCGCTGCGTCCGCCCGATTGCAGCCCGAAGTGCGTGCCGCGGTCGAACACCAGGTTGAACTCCACATAGCGGCCGCGCCGGTAGGCCTGGAACTCCCGCTCGCGCTCGCCATAAGGCATGTCCTTGCGCGCCTGCAGGATCGGCAGGTAGGCGTCGAGGAAGGCGTCGCCGACCGACTGCATCATGGCAAAGCTGCGCTCGAAGCCGAGCGCGGAGAAGTCATCGAAGAAAATGCCGCCAATGCCGCGCGCTTCGCCGCGGTGCTTGAGGAAGAAATACTCGTCGCACCATTGCTTGAAACGCGGATAGAGGTCATCGCCATAGGGGGCGAGGGCGTCGCGGCAGGTGGCGTGGAAGTGCGTGCAATCGCCAGCGTTGCCGTAATACGGCGTCAGGTCCATGCCGCCGCCGAACCACCAGACCGGTTCGGCGCCTTCCTTCACCGCCAGCAGGCAGCGCACGTTCATATGCACGGTCGGGACAAAGGGGTTGCGCGGGTGGAACACCAGCGAGACGCCCATCGCCTCGAAGCCGCGGCCGGCCAGCTCAGGCCGGTTGGCGGTGGCCGACGGCGGCAGGGCATCGCCCCGCACATTCGAGAAGCCCACGCCGGCACGCTCCATCACGGCGCCGCCTTCCAGGATACGGGTGCGGCCACTGCCGCGCAGGCGCTCGGTGGGCGGCTTCTCCCAGGCATCGGTCGAAAACGCCTTGCCGTCGATGGCGGCGACAGCGTCGGTGATACGGTCTTGCAGACCGAGCAGATAGGCACGGACTGCCTGGGAATCGATCATGGTATGCGGGCGGGTGGGCCGGAGCGGTGACGGCCGGGCAGGTCAGTCAACCTGCCCGGCCGTCATAGCGATGTCATGATTGTACTGGCTGAGGCAACGCTTGGCCGGATTCGGGGAATTCTGTTCCGGCGTGTCGAAAGGGGCGAAGAAATCGTAGCGAGCGGCCCATGGCGAGCACCGCAGGGCTCGCCATGGGCCGCGCAGTAGATCTATTCGCCCTTTACCGTTTGATGGCGCGGTAGCCGATGTCGGTACGGTATTGCATGCCATCGAAGTGGATCTTCTCGGCCGCGCCATAAGCCGCGCGCTGCGCCGCCTTGACGGTATCGGCCAGCCCGACCACGCACAGCACGCGGCCGCCCGTGGTCAGCAGCACACCATCCTTGAGCGTGGTGCCGGCGTGGAAGGTCACGCTGTCGTCGGTCTCGGCCGGGATGCCGGTAATGGTGTCGCCCTTGCGCGGGGCATCGGGATAGCCAAAGGCGGCCATCACCACGCCCAGCGCGGTGCGGCGGTCCCAGTCCAGTTCGATCTCGTCGAGCTTACCGTTGACGGCGTGCTCCATCACATCGACCAGGTCGGTCTTCAGGCGCGCCAGGATCGGCTGGGTTTCCGGGTCGCCCATGCGGCAGTTGAATTCCAGCGTCTTCAGGTTGCTTTCGCTGTCGATCATCAGGCCGGCATACAGGAAGCCGGTGTAGGTGATGCCGTCCTTTTCCATGCCGCGCACGGTCGGCATGATGATCTCGCGCAGCGCGCGTGCATGCAGCGCGGGCGTGACCACCGGGGCCGGCGAGTACGCGCCCATGCCGCCGGTATTGGGACCGGCGTCGTGATCGAGCAGGCGCTTGTGGTCCTGGCTGGTCGCGAGTGCCAGGACGTTCTTGCCGTCCACCAGCACGATGAAGCTGGCTTCCTCGCCCTCGAGGAATTCCTCGATCACCACGCGCGCGCCGGCGTCGCCGAGGCGGTTGTCGGCCAGCATCATGTCGACCGCGGCGTGCGCTTCTTCCAGCGTGGCGGCAACCACCACGCCCTTGCCGGCGGCCAGGCCGTCGGCCTTGATCACGATCGGCGCGCCCTGCGCGTCGATATACGCGTGGGCCGCGGCGGCGTCGTTGAAGGTCTGGTAGGCGGCGGTCGGGATGCCGTGGCGCTGCATGAAAGCCTTGGCGAAATCCTTGGAGGATTCCAGCTGGGCCGCCGCTTGCGTCGGGCCGAAGATCCGCAGGCCCTTGGCACGGAAGATATCTACGATGCCGGCCGCCAGCGGCGCCTCGGGGCCGACCACCGTGAAGCTCACGCCTTCGCGCTCGGCAAAGGCGGCGAGCACTGCCGGATCGGTCAGGGGAACATTCTGCAGCCGCTTGTCGAGCGCGGTGCCGCCGTTGCCCGGCGCCACGTACACCACCTGCACCTTGGGCGACTGGGCCAATTTCCAGGCCATCGCGTGTTCACGACCACCCGAGCCGACAACCAATACTTTCATGATCTACTGCCAGAAAAAATGACGCATGCGAAATGCGAAAAGCGGCAGCAATGGCTTATCGAGCCGCGCTGCCGCCGTGAGGCGAGGTCTTACCCGATCCCCGCCTTACTCCTCGATCACCGCGTTGGTGAAGACTTCCTGCACGTCGTCCAGGTTTTCCAGGGCGTCGAGCAGCTTTTGCATCTTGACGGCGTCGTCGCCGGTGAAGCTGACTTCGTTCTGCGGCTTCATCGTGACGTCGGCCATCTCGGCCTTGAAGCCCGCGGCTTCCAGCGCGGCCTTGACCGCGCCGAAATCGTTGGGCGGGCACAGCACTTCGATCGAGCCGTCGTCGTTGGTGACCACGTCGTCGGCGCCGGCTTCCAGCGCCGCTTCCATCAGCTTGTCCTCGGCCGTTCCGGGGGCAAACAGGAACTGGCCGCAATGGGTGAACATGAACGCCACCGAGCCTTCCGCGCCCATGTTGCCGCCGTTCTTGGAGAAGGCATGACGCACTTCAGCCACGGTACGGGTACGGTTGTCGGTCAGGCAGTCGACGATGATCGCCGCGCCGGCCAGGCCGTAGCCCTCGTAGCGGATTTCTTCGTAGTTGGCGCCTTCCAGGCCACCCACGCCGCGCTGGATGGCGCGCTGGATGTTGTCCTTGGGCATGTTCGCATCCATCGCCTTGTCCATGGACAGGCGCAGGCGCGGGTTGGAGTCGGGATCAGCGCCGCCGAGCTTCGCGGCGACGGTGATTTCCTTGATCAGGCGGGTCCAGACCTTGCCGCGCTTGGAGTCAGCCGCGGCCTTCTTGTGTTTGATATTGGCCCATTTTGAGTGACCGGCCATGATTCTCTCCGCAGCGGAAAATGTTTGACGCGCGTGCCTTGGCGTTGCGCGCCGGCTGTGCCGGGCGGGCAACGGATGCTCGCTGGCGGCGCGCCGGGTGGTTTATGTGTCTGTGAGCCGGCCTGGGGGCTGGCTATAATCAGCCCAGCATTTTATCACGCGGCCCCGCCGCCGCTGGCCTCCCGATCACGGGAGCCGCCGGGAAAGGCGGGGACGGTCGCGGCGAATGCGCCGCGCGGCTTGCCAACCAGAGAGACCATGGCCGAACCCATCATCATCGCCAAGAACGCCGAGCTGGAACTTGCCCTGCTGCCCGAGATGGGCAACCGGCACGGCCTGATCACCGGCGCCACCGGCACCGGCAAGACCGTGACCCTGCAAAGCTTGGCCCAGGGCTTCTCCCGGTTGGGCGTGCCGGTCTTCATGGCCGACGTCAAAGGTGACCTGACCGGCATTTCCCAGCCGGGCAAGCTCTCCGACAAGCTCAAAGCGCGCCTGGCCGAGCTCGGCCTGCCCGAGCCGGTGTGGGGCGCCTGCCCCACCACGCTGTGGGATGTGTTCGGGCAAAAGGGCCATCCCGTGCGCGCCACGGTCTCACATATGGGGCCGCTGCTGCTGTCGCGCATGCTGGAGCTCAACGACACCCAGCAGGGTGTGCTCAACCTGGTCTTCCGCATCGCCGACGCCAGTGGGCTGCTGCTGCTCGACGCCAAGGACCTGCGCGCCATGCTGCAGTACGTGGGCGACAACGCCGGGCAGTTCACCACCGAATACGGCAATATCTCTGCGGCCTCGATCGGGGCTATCCAGCGCGGGCTGATGGCGCTGGAGTCGCAAGGCGCCGACGTGTTCTTCGGCGAGCCCATGCTCAACCTGGATGACTTCATCCAGACCGAGAACGGGCAGGGCGTGGTGAACATCCTGGCTGCCGACAAGCTGCTGAATTCGCCCAAGCTCTACGCCACCTTCCTGCTCTGGCTGCTGTCGGAGCTGTTCGAGAAACTGCCCGAGGCGGGCGATCTCGACAAGCCCAAGCTGGTGTTCTTTTTCGACGAGGCGCACCTGCTGTTCAACGACGCGCCCAAGGCCCTGCTCGACAAGATCGAGCAGGTGGTGCGGCTGATCCGCTCCAAGGGCGTTGGCGTGTATTTCGTCACGCAGAATCCCGTCGACATCCCCGATACCGTGCTGGGCCAGCTCGGCAACCGGGTGCAGCATGCGCTGCGCGCCTTCACGCCACGCGACCAGAAGGCCGTCAAGGTGGCGGCCACCACCATGCGGGCCAAGCCGGGGCTGGATCTGGAGAAGGCGATCGGGGAGCTCGGCGTGGGCGAGGCGCTGGTGTCGCTGCTCGACGCCAAAGGCATCCCCGGCATCACCGAGCGCGCCTGGGTGCTGGCGCCCGGCAGCCGGATCGGCCCGATCACCGACGACGAGCGCAAGCAGTTGCTGGCCAGCTCGCTGGTGGCGGGTACCTATGAGCAGACCATCGATCGCGCGTCGGCTTACGAGAAGCTCAAGGGCCGTGCCGCCGCTCCTGCGTCTTCTCCCACCGCTGCCGGCAGCGGCGCACCCGCGCCCGTGCCCACGGCAGGCCAGCCGGAGCCCGCGCAGGGCGGCGGCTGGCTGGACCAGGCGGGCGAGATCTTCGGCGGGTTGACCAAGGGCACCGGCAAGACCGGGCGTGGCGACTCCATCCTGGAGTCGATGGCCAAGTCGGCTGCGCGCACGGTGGGCTCGCAGGTCGGGCGCGAGCTGATTCGCGGCGTGCTGGGCAGCTTGCTAGGCTCGGGCAAGAAGAAGTAGGCGGGGGGAGGGCTCAGCGACGTCGCGCCGCTGCCTCGTCTTCCCGCATCTAGCGCAGGAACAGCCGGATGAAGAACCAGCCCATGCCGATGATGAAGGCAATGACGGCCAGGCTCATCAGCCCGGTGGGGGTCGAAAACAGGATCTTCAAGGCTGCCATGTGGGTCTCCCAGGTCAGGCGAGGCACACCGGACGGTGTGCCTCTGCCGATACCGATAGTCTAGGGAGAGCCGCGGCCGGCGGGATTGAGGCCGGTCAAGCCGGGCGCAGACGAAGGCCCGGACAGGCAGGGAACACTCAGTTCTTGGTGCCGAACAGCCGGTCGCCCGCGTCGCCCAGGCCCGGGATGATGTAGGCGTGCTCGTCCAGGTGGCTGTCCAGCGAGGCGACAAACAGTTTCACGCCGGGGTGTGCCTTCTGGAACACTTCGACGCCTTCCGGCGCTGCTACCAGCGCCACGAACGTAATCGCATCGTCCTTGACGCCGCGGCGCTTGAGCACATCCACCGCATGCGCGGCGGAGTAGCCGGTGGCGACCATCGGGTCGCACAGGATAAAGCTGCGGTCTTCCACGTCGGGCAGGCGCACCAGGTATTCCACCGGGCGGTGCTGCTCGTCGCGGTAGACGCCGATATGGCCGATGCGGGCCGAGGGAATCAGCTCGACCAGGCCGTCGCTCATGCCCACGCCGGCGCGCAGCACCGGCACGATGGTGAGTTTCTTGCCGGCGATCACCGGCGCGTCCAGCTCCACCAGCGGCGTTTCGATGCGGCGCGTGGTCAGCGGCAGGTCGCGCGTGATTTCATAGCCCATCAGCAGTGTGATCTCCCGCAGCAGCTCGCGGAACGTGCGCGTGGAGGTGTCCTTGTCGCGCATATGGGAGAGCTTGTGCTGGATCAGCGGGTGATCGAGGATGTACAGCTTGGGAAAACGGGGATCTTGCTTCATGGCGGGTAGGCGGCTGGAGTGGGCGCGAGGGCCCGTTGCAGCCGGATTGTAATGGATGCGGTGCTGCCCGCCCCCGGCGATCCTCCCGCCGCAAGCGCGCAGCCCCGCGTGCGCTCAATCCACCGAGATGCTGGCGCTCTTGGCGACCTTGCCGAATTTCTCGTACTCGGACAGCGTCAGCGACTGCAGGTCCGCCGCGCTCGAGCCCTTGGGGTTGAAGCCCGCTTGCACCAGTTTGTCCTTCACGTCCACGTTGCCCAGCGCCTCGACGAAGGCGGCATTGAGCGCTTGCACCACCGGCGCGGGCAGCCCGGCCGGGCCGTACACGCCGAACCACGGCTCGACGGCGTAGCCCGCCAGGCCGGCCTCGGCCAGCGTTGGCACATTCGGCAGCGCCGGCGAGCGGCTCTTGCCGGCCACGGCCAGCGCGCGCAGCTTGCCGCCCTGGATGTGCGGCAGCGAGGCGGGCAGATTGTCGAACATCACCTGCACGTGGCCGCCGAGCATGTCGTTGATGGCCGGGCTGCTGCCCTTGTATGGCACATGGGTCAGGCCCGTTTGCGTCATCTGCGAGAACATCGCGCCCGCCAGGTGCATGGACGTGCCGGTGCCCGCGGTGGCGTAGGTCAGGCCGGGATGGGCCTTGGCGTAGCTGACCAGTTCGGCCACGTTCTTCACCGGCAGGCTGTTGTTGACTTCCAGCACGATGGTCGAGGTGCCGAGCAGGCTGACCGCGGTGAAATCCTTGCGCGGGTCGAACGGCACGTGCTTGTAGATATGCGGGTTCAGCGCATTGGTCGAGATGGCGCCGAAGCCGATGGTGTAGCCGTCCGGCGCGGCCTTGGCGACCGCTTCCATGCCGATATTGCCGCCCGCACCGGGGCGATTCTCCACCACCACGGGCTGGCCGAGTTTCTCCGCCACCTTCTGGCCGACTGTGCGCGCCACCAGGTCGGTGGTGCCGCCCGCGGCGTAAGGCACGATGAAGCGGATCGGCTTGACGGGGTATTCGGCCGCGTTGGCGACCGATGGCAGCCAGCCGCATGCGAGCGCGGCAACCGCGGCGGCGGCCATCATCAGCGGGCGGGCGGCGGTTTGCTTGTCGACTGGAACGTGAATGCGCGAGGAAAGCGTAGCGAGGGGTGCTGCCGTCATGAATGCTCCTGGTTTTTCTTATGCGGCGCGCGTGTGACGCGCCGACCGGCGAGCTTACGGCAGTTTCAGGATGGCTGCCAGGGTTGCCCTCAGGGCAGGCTGGCAAGCGAGGCAAGAGCGTGGCGGCTCGCGCTAGATATTCTGCCCGCGCTCCGCCGCCGGCAGCGCCGGGCGGCCAAGCAGGTCGCGCACGCGCCGCGTATTGCGCTCGAATACCCAGTACACGGCGAAGGCATAGGCATAGCAGCCCACCAGGATCAGCGCCACCAGGCCAAGGCTGCCGGCGCCGACGGGCTGGCGGACCTTGACCAGGGCCGCGGCGATGAACAGGGCCAGCGGGAAATGCGTGAGATAGAGCGAGTATGAGAACCCGGACGCCACCGTAGCCAGGCGCGACAAGCCAGCGGGGCCGATACGGATGCGCGTCGACAACACGGTCAGCAGCAGCACGAAGAAGCCCAGCGCGACAGCGGCGTCGGCGTATGGCCGATGCTTGGCGAGCGCAATGGCGGCGAGGAAAACCAGCAACGCCGGCAGCACCAGCCACCTGCGCCGAGCGATCGCCGCCACCTTCGCCAGCCGCGGCTCCAGGGCTTGCGCCAGCACGCCCAGCAGCCAGTACAAAAAGCCTTCGACCAGGCCGTGGAACAACCCCATCGTGACCAGCGCCGCCAATACGCACAGCAACACCTGCGGCGTGCGGCGCAGGTGCCAGGCGCCGTATAGCGCAGGGAACCAGAGGTAGTACCAGAACTCGTTGGCCAAGCTCCACAGCGGCCCGTTGGAGCCGTAGGTCTGGCAGGCAAGGGTCTGCAGGAAGGCTGCGTTGCAAACAAATCCCCCGGCGCCGAGGTTCTGCGAGATACCGATCTGCTGGACCGCGTTGCCCTCGGTGCCCTGGTAGAACGGTCCCCACGCCAGGTGGATCCCTGCGCTGTCCCAGAACAGGCCGAGCAGCAGCGCGGGCAGCAATACGATCCATAGCCGTGTCATGCGGTCGGCCAGGTAGCTGCGCCAGGACCAGTCGCCACGCGTCATCTTGCGGCGCACGGTGCCGCCCACCAGGTAGCCCGAGAGCAGGAAGAACACGATCACGCATTCGTGGCCGACGCTGCAAAGCGCGTAGAACAGCTGCAGCGCTACGCCGGCCGCACCGCCATGCGGGCCGCTCGCGCCATAGTCGACGATGACCAGCGCCCGGATATGACCAAGGCAGACCAGGCCCGCGGCCAGCGCCCGGATCAGGTCCAGCACATCGTATTGTCTGCTTCGGTCCGTGCCATCCACGACCAGTCTCCCGGTTCCGGCTCGCCAGGGCTGCGGGCGGCACACGGCGGCCCGCAGCGCGCGACTCTACTGGGCAGAGCTTAGCCGGGCGGCCACGGCGTGAAGGTGCGCCATCCCACATAGCGAAAGCCGCGTTGCATGATGGTTCCTTCAAAGGGAAGGTTGGGGCACGTCGCCCAACACCTGTACGCAGCACAATGCGCATCGGATGCAATTGCCTCTTTTCGAATACAATGGCTCGCGTCCCTGGCGGGCCGCCCGCGTCCAGCGGCGCGGGGCCCCACTATCCGGCTTCTCCCTTGTCTGCATCCCAACTTTCCCGCTCCTTGCCTGCCACCGAGCCGGCATCGCAGCGCGCCGGCCTGGCCGTGGCTGCCGTCGGCGCCATCCTCTTTTCCGGCAAGGCGATCGTCGCCAAGCTGATGTACCGCTACCAGGTCGATGCGGTCATGGTCATCAGCCTGCGCATGCTGTTTGCCGTGCCGCTGTTCATGGCGATCGGCTGGTGGCAGTCGCGGCGCCTGCCGGCGCTGTCCTGGGCCGATCGCGGCCGCATCGTGTTCCTCGGCATCATCGGTTACTACCTGTCCAGCTTCCTCGACTTCCTCGGCCTGCAATACATCACGGCCGGGCTCGAGCGGCTGATCCTGTTCCTGACGCCGTCCTTCGTGCTGCTGGCCAGCGCCGTGCTGTTCAAGCGGCGCATCAGCATGCGGCAGTGGCTGTCCCTGGCGCTGGCCTATATAGGCATCGTGCTGGTTTTCGCGCATGATCTCGACGTGAGCGGCGGCCAGGTGTGGCTCGGCGCCGCGCTGGTGCTCGGCAGCGCACTGACCTACGGCGTCTACCTGATCGCGTCCGACGAATTGGTGCAGCGCATCGGTTCGTTGCGGCTGGTAGCCTATGCGATGTGCGTTTCCACCGCCTGCTGCGTGGTGCAATATCTGGTGCTGCGCCGCCCGCTGGCGGAGTTGCTGCAGCCTGCGCCCGTGATGTGGCTTTCGCTTGCCAATTCGGTGTTTTGCACGGTGCTGCCGGTGTCGCTGACGATGGTGGCGGTGGCGCGCATCGGCGCGCCGATGGCATCGCTGGCGGGTATGCTCGGACCGGTCTCGACCCTGTTCCTGGGCTTCTGGTTGCTGGGCGAGCCGATCACCGGCGTGCAGCTCGCCGGCAGCGCGCTGGTCATGGGCGGGATATATTTGCTGTCGGCGCGCAGCGGCAAAGGCACTGCCAGGGCAGCAGGGCGCGGCGGCAGCGCGATGGATGCGCAGGACAACAAGCAGGCGGGTGGCCGCCTCGATGACACAAGGAGTCGATGAGATGGATCTAGGATTGCGCGGCAAGCATGCGCTGGTGTGTGGCGCCAGCAAGGGCCTCGGTTTTGCCTGCGCCGACGCGCTGGCTGCCGAAGGCGTGGATGTGGTGATCGTGGCGCGCGGCGCCGAGGCGCTGGAAAAGGCGGCGGCGGACCTGCGCGCGCGCCACGGCCGGCGCGTGATGGCGGTCGCCACCGACATCACCACCCCGGCAGGGCGAAAGCTGGCGCTGGAAGCCGTCGCCAAGCTGGGCGACCTGGACATCCTCATCAACAACGCGGGCGGCCCGCCCCCGGGCAATTTCCGCGACTGGGACCGCGACGCCTGGATCGCGGCGATCGACGCCAACATGCTGACCCCGATCGAGTTGATCAAGGCCACCGTGGACGGCATGATCGCGCGCAAATGGGGCCGCATCGTCAACATCACCAGCGGCGCCGTGAAGGCCCCGATCGATGTGCTCGGCCTGTCCAACGGCGCGCGCTCGGGCCTGACCGGCTTTGTCGCCGGCCTGGCGCGCGAAGTGGCGCAGCACGGCGTGACGGTGAACAACCTGCTGCCCGGCCCGTTCAATACCGACCGACTCTACAAGACCATGGAAGGCGGCGCCAGGCAGGCCGGCCTGTCGATCGAGGAAGTCTCGAAGCGCCGCGCCGCGCAGAACCCGAGCCGCCGCTTTGGCGAGCCGGCCGAGTTCGGCGCCACCTGCGCGTTCCTGTGCAGCCGCCACGCCGCGTACATGACCGGGCAGAACGTGCTGCTCGACGGCGGCGCCTACCCCGGCACGTTCTGAACGACTGCCGCACCCAATCCGCGGCGCGCGGGCGGCCTGGCAGCCGTGCCGCGCCGCGGGCGTTTTCCCGCCGGGCCATGCCGGCCCGGCCTTTCTCTGATTGGCCAGGATGATGCCGATGACTCCCCCTCGTATTGCGCTGATTGCGCACGACCACAAGAAAGACGACATCGTGGCCTTTGCGGGCCGCCATCGCGATTTCCTGTCGCGCTGTGAACTGCTCGCCACCGGCACCACGGGCGGCCGGCTGAGCGACGAAATCGGCCTGACGGTGACGCGCATGCTCTCCGGCCCGTGGGGCGGCGACCTGCAGATTGGCGCGCAGCTGGCCGAAGGCCGCGTGGGCGTGGTGATTTTCCTGCGCGACCCGATGACGCCGCAACCGCACGAACCCGATATCAATGCCCTGGTGCGCGCCTGCGACGTGCACAACGTGCCCTGCGCCACCAATGTGGCCACCGCGGATCTGCTGATCGCGGAGCTGCGGCGGCTGTATCCGGAGTAAGCCGCTTCAGCCGGCGTACTTCCGCATCAACACATACCAACAACGCATCAACTGGAAAGGAGCGAGACATGAGCAAGGCCATCCGCATTTTCGAGACCGGCGGCCCGGAGGTGATGCAGTGGGTCGACGTCGAGGTCGGGGATCCCGGCCCCGGCGAGGTGCGCGTGCGGCACGAGGCGGTTGGCCTCAACTACATCGACGTGTATTTCCGCACCGGGCTGTACAAGCAGCCGCTGCCGGCCGGCCTCGGCATGGAAGGCGCCGGCGTGGTGGAGGCGGTTGGCGATGGCGTGAAGCACCTGAGCGTGGGCGACCGTGTTGCCTATGCCGGCCGTCCCACGGGCGCCTATGCGCAGGTGCGGGTCATGCCGGCCGATATCGTGGTGCGCCTGCCGGATGCCATCTCGTTCGAGCAGGGCGCGGCGATGATGCTGCAGGGCCTGACCACGCAATACCTGGTGCGTGACAGCTACCGCGTGCAGGCCGGCGATACCGTGCTGCTGCACGCCGCCGCGGGCGGCGTTGGCCTGATCGCCAGCCAGTGGCTCAAGGCGCTGGGCGCCACCGTGATCGGCACCGCCGGCAGTGATGAGAAGGCCGCGCTGGCGCGCGCGCATGGCTGCGACCACACCATCGTCTACACGCGCGAATCCTTCGTCGACAAGGTCAAGGAAATTACCGGCGGAAAGGGCGTCGCCGCGGTCTACGACTCGGTTGGCAAGGACACCTTCAACGGCTCGCTGGATTGCCTGAAACCGCGCGGCACCATGGTGATGTTCGGCAACGCATCCGGCCCGGTGCCGCCGTTCGATCTGTCCGTGCTGGGCAACAAGGGCTCGCTGCGCATCACGCGGCCGACGCTGATGACCTATGTGGTCCACCGTGAACTGCTGGAGCCGATGGCGGCCGAGCTGTTCGAGATGGTGACCAGCGGCCGGGTGAAGATTGAAGTCCGCCAACGCTATGCGCTGGCGGATGTGGCACAGGCGCATCGCGACCTGGAAGGCCGCAAGACCACCGGCACGACCGTCCTGCTGCCCTGAGCCTGGTGCGCGCCTGCCCGGCGGGGCTAGCGGGCTCGCACCGTCTGGGCGCCGGCGCGCGCCTCGGCCTGCCGCAGCACATGCGGCGGCAGGCACCTGAGGATGAAGTGCACTGCTAGCGGGATCAACACCACGTCGTCCATGAGGCCCACGACAGGGATGAAGTCGGGAATCAGGTCAATCGGCGAAATGGCATAGAGCACCAGGCCGAAGGCGGCCGGGCGCAGCCAGCGCGGGGCGTCGGGATGGCGCAGCGCGTACCACAGCAGGCGGCCATCGCGCCGCACCAGGGTCCACAGTGCTGAAAATCGTTTCCACATGAGAGGCCTCCTTCACTTATCGCAAATGCCACTAGTGTGATCGAGCGCGATGAAGCGCGATCAAACGGCGTGGCCGATTGCGCCACTCGCAGATAGCTTGGGCCGATCTTGGGCGCTTCAAGTTCCGCGGGGATTTCAGGCAGGGGAGGGGTGACGCGAAGGGCATCCAGGATAGGTGGCGGGGCCGGAGAATCGCCCCGCCACCGTGCCGGCAGGCCCGCGAGTGCGGACTGCCGGCAACTGCTTCAAGCGCTACTGGCGATCAGCCCGGGATCTTGCCTTCCACGCCTTCCACGTAGAACTTGATGCCATGCAGGAAGCCATCGTCGGCGACCTGGTCCTTGGTCAGCTGCTCCTTGCCGGTATTGTCCTTGAGCGGACCCTTCCAGATCGGCGCGGAGCCGTCGACCACACCCTTCTTGCGCTCTTCCACCAGTGCCTTCACGTCATCCGGCACCACGGCGTTGAAGCCCTTCAGGTCGATCATGCCTTCCTTGACGCCCCACCACGTGGTGCTGTTCTTCCACTGGTTTGCCAGCACGTCGCCGACCACCTTGTTGTAGTACACGCCCCACGAGATCACCGAGGCGGCCAGGTGGGCCTTCTCGCCGAACTTGCTCATGTCGCTGTCCCAGCCGAAGGCGTACACGCCCTTTTCCTGCGCGGTCTGCACCACGGCGGCGGAGTCGGTGTTCTGCATCAGCATGTCCACGCCCTGGCCGATCAGCGTGGTAGCGGCTTCACGCTCCTTGCCCGGATCAAACCACTTGTTCACCCACACCACCTTCACGGTAGCCTTGGGATTGACGCTGCGCGCGCCCAGGGTGAACGAGTCGATGTTGCGGATTACCTCGGGAATGGGCACCGATGCCACCACGCCCATCTTGCCTGTCTTGCTCATCTTGCCGGCGACCACGCCAGCCAGGTAAGCGCCTTCATAGGTGCGCACGTCGTATTGCGCGAGGTTTTCGGCGGTCTTGAAGCCGGTGGCGTGCTCGAACTTCACGTCCGGGAATTCCTTGGCGACCTTGAGCATCGACTCCATGTAGCCAAAGGTGGTGCCGAAGATGAGCTTGTTGCCTTGCGCGGCCAGGTCGCGGAACACGCGTTCGGCATCGGCGGCGGATTCGGGCACGTTCTCGACGAAGGAGGTCTTCACCTTGTCGCCGTACTTTTCTTCCACGGCCTTGCGGCCGGCGTCGTGGGCGTAGGTCCAGCCGGCATCGCCGACCGGGCCGATGTAGACGAAGGCGACCTTGAGCGGCTCGGCCTTCTGCTCGGCGACGGGAGCGGAGGCCCCAGCCGCGCTTTGCGCCGGTTTTTCGGCTTCTTTCTTGCCGCAGCCCGCGAGAGCCAGCACGGCGGTGGCAGCCAGTGCGGCAAGGGTTTTCCTGCGCGTGACGATCATGATTTCTCCTTGTAATGACCGGGGTACTGAGTACCGATGTTTTGACTAAGGTTGCAACTGTGGCTCTGAACAACGAGGGCTTTAAGCCTGGAGTCTCTGACGGACTTTTGACAAACTAAATAAAAACGAAAACGCGGCGCTGCCCGGCACGGCGCCGGGCAGGCACGGCAACAGGATCGGTCAGGCGGCACCGGGGCGGAACGGCTTGCCAAGCGAGGCCGGCATGTTCAGGCGGATCCACGCGGGGTTGCGCGAGATCAGCGCGAGCACGACGATGGTCGCCGCATACGGCAGCATCGACAGGATCTGCGACGGCACCGATACGCCAATGCCCTGCAGGTAAAACTGCAGGATGGTGACGCCGCCGAACAGCCACGCCCCGGCCCATACGCGGCCCGGGCGCCAGGTGGCGAAGGTGGTCAGCGCCAGTGCGATCCAGCCGCGCCCGGCCACCAGGTTCTCCACCCACATCGGCGTGTACACCAGCGACAGGTAGGCGCCGGCGAGCCCGCAGCAGGCGCCGCCGAACAGCAGCGCGCCAAAGCGGATCAGGCGCACCGGGTAGCCCAGCGCATGCGCGGATTCCGGCGACTCCCCAATCGCGCGCAGCGTCAGCCCGGCGCGCGTGCGGAACAGGAACCACATGATCGCGCCGCACAGGAACAAGCTGAAATACACCATCCAGTGCTGCTGGAAGAAGGCCGGCCCGAAGAAGGGAATGTCGGCCAGCCAGGGAATCGACTTGGCCTGCGACGGCATGGCAAAGCCGACAAAGCGCTGGCCCATGAAGGCGGACAGCCCGGTGCCGAAGATCGACAGCGCCAGGCCGGTGGCCACCTGGTTGGTGGCCAGCACCAGCGCCAGCCACGAGAACAGCGTGGCCATCAGCATGCCGGCCAGCGCGCCGGCGGCAAAGCCGATCAGCGGCGACTGGGTCTGGTAGCCGACCATGAAGCCGAACGCCGCGGCCACCAGCATCATGCCTTCGGCGCCCAGGTTGAGCACGCCGGCGCGTTCGTTGATGAGCAAGCCAAGCGCCGCCAGCAGCAACGGCGTGCCGGCGTTGATCGCCGTGGCGATAAGAGGGGCTAGTTGTTCCATGTCTTGTGGGCTCTCGCTCAGGCGGCCTTGGCGCGCCAGCGCAGGCGGTTGTCGATCAGCGTATCGCTGGCCAGCAGGAAGAACAGCAGCATGCCCTGGAACACCGAGCCAAGCGCCGAAGGCAGGCCCAGGCGCGACTGGGCCATTTCGCCGCCGATATAGAACAGCGACATGACGATGCCGCCAAACACGGTGCCCACCGGATGCAGGCGGCCCACAAAGGCCACGATGATCGCGGTGAAGCCGTAGCCGGGAGAGATCGAGGGCAGCAGCTGGCCGATCGGGCCGGTTACCTCGAACGCGCCCGCCAGGCCGGCCGTGCCGCCGGAGATCATCAGCGCGCTCCACAGCGAGCGGCGCGCCGAGAAGCCGGCATAGCGCGCCGCCGCCGGGGCGGTGCCGCCCACCTGCAGGCGGTAGCCCGCGAAGCTGCGGAAGATGAACACGGTCATCAGCACCACCAGCACCAGCATCACCACAAAGCCTGCGTGCAGGCGCGAGCCCGACATCAGGTTAGGCAGCAGGAACTCGGAGGAGAACACCTTGGACTGCGGGAAGTTCATGCCGTTGGGATCCTTCAGCGGCCCGTTGACCACGTACAGCATCAACTGCTGCGCGATATAGGTCAGCATCAGCGACACCAGGATCTCGTTGGCGTTGAACTTGTCCTTGAGCGCGGCGGTGAGCGACGCCCAGAACATGCCGCCGGCCACGCCTGCCAGCGAGGCCAGCACCAGCACCACGGTGCCGTTCACACCATTGCCCGGCACGTCGAAGTACAGCACGGTGGCGCCGGCGAAGATGCCGCCGACGATGAGCTGGCCGTCAGCACCGATGTTCCAGATATTGGCGCGGTAGCACACCGAAAGCCCGAGCGCGCACAGCACCAGGGGCACGGTCTTGAGCAGTACCTCGCCAATGGCGCGGCGGTCCTTGAGCGGGTCGACCAGGAACACCTTGAGCGCGGCGACCGGATCCTTGCCGAGCAGCAGGAAGAGCAGGGCGCCGAAGGCCAGCGTCAAGGCCAGCGCGATGAAGGGCGAGGCATAGGCCATGCGGCGCGAGGGCAGCCCGCGCGGTGCCAGCGATACCGGCGAACGAAGGAGGAAATCAGCCATGGAGCAAGGCCTCCTCTTGTTCGCGCCGCCCGCCAGGGCCACCTTCCCAAAGGCCGCTCATCCACAGGCCCACCTGCTCGCGCGTGGCGTCCTGGGTGGGGATCGACGGCGACAGCCGGCCCTTGGCGATCACGTGCAGGCGATCGCAGATGGCGAACAGTTCATCCAGCTCTTCAGACACCACCAGCAACGCGCAGCCGGTGGCCTTGAGCGCCAGCAGCTCGTTGTGGATCTGTGCCGCTGCGCCGACGTCCACGCCCCAGGTGGGCTGGGCCACGATCAGCACCTTCGGGCCGCTTTCGATCTCGCGGCCGACGATGAATTTCTGCAGGTTGCCGCCCGACAGGCTCTTGGCCAGCGCGTCGGGCCCATTTGCCTTCACGCGAAAGCGGCCGATCACGGCTTGCGCCAGGCTGGCAGCTGCCTTGGGCGAAATCATGCCGCGCCGCACATAGGGCGCGGACTGGTGCGACAGCAGGATGTTGGCGGCCAGGCTCATGCCGGGCACGGCGCCACGGCCGAGGCGCTCCTCCGGCACGAAGGCCAGCCCGGCGCGGCGGCGCTGGCGCGCGTCCAGCTTGCCCACCGGCTTGTTATCCAGCGTGATGGCGTCGCGCGCGGCGCGCACGTCCTCGCCCGACAGCGCCGCCAGCAATTCCTGCTGGCCGTTGCCGGACACGCCGGCGATGCCAACGATTTCGCCGGCACGCAGGTCCAGCGAAATCCCGGAGAGCTCCGTCGCAAACGCATGCGCGCGCGGCAGCGAGAGTTCGCGCACCGCCAGCCGGCAGGCGCCTGGCTCGGTCTGCACGCGCGCCTCGCGCGGCGGCTCGCCGCCGATCATCAGGCGCGACAGCGAGGCCGCGCTTTCCTGGCGCGGATCGCACACGCCGGTGACGCGGCCCATGCGCATCACGGTGGCGCTATGGCACAGCTCGCGGATCTCGTCGAGCTTGTGGCTGATGTACAGGATGCTGGTGCCTTCCGCGGCGAGCTGGCGCAGCGTGATGAAGAGCGTCTGCACCGCCTGCGGGGTCAGCACCGAGGTCGGCTCGTCCAGGATCAGCAGTTGCGGCTTGGCCAGCAACGCGCGCACGATTTCCACGCGCTGGCGCTCGCCCACCGACAAGGTGTGCACATGGCGGTTCGGCTCCAGCGGCAAGCCATAGCGCTGGGCAGTCTCACGGATCTGGTCGGCCAGCTGCTTCATATTGGTGCCCGCGTGCGGGCTGCCGGCCCCCGCCTTGCTGCCCCGGGGCAGGCCAAGGGCGATGTTTTCGGTCACGGTCAACGTATCGAACAGCGAAAAGTGCTGGAACACCATCGCGATACCCAGGTTCCGTGCGTCGTGCGGATTATGGATGGCGGCGGGTGCACCGTTGAAGTGCATGTCGCCAGCGTCCGGCTTGACCGCGCCAAAGATGATTTTCATCAGGGTGGACTTGCCGGCGCCGTTCTCGCCGAGCACGGCGTGGATTTCGCCGGGGGCGACGACGAGGGACACGTCGTCGTTGGCGGTCACGCCGGGGTAGCGCTTGCTGATATGGGCAAGCGCCAGCCTTGGGGTTGTGCTTAAGGTCACTGAGGCGGCTCGGGTTGTTATGGCAGCAACGTGGATCAATGTTCGTATCAGGCAGCACCTCCTGCAGTGCGTGGGGCAGGATCGCCGTTACGCATTGCAGCAACCATCACTGGTCGGTGATGCCGTTTATTAACCTTGGATTATATAAGTGTGCGGGGTTTGGACGACCTGATCAGGCCAGTTTTCTCGGCCCCGCAACGGATACAAGCAGGTTGCAAGTCGCATGCCGGGCGTTTCGGGCGGGGGCGTGGGCGGCTGGGCTGCCGAGGGCGGCCAGCATGGCCGATGGGCGCGAAACCGGCGAGAAATTTGCGGAAAGCGGGAGGGGCGGAAGGAGCGTGGAAGGGGAGGAAATCGGTGGCCGGGGCAGGACGCCCCGGCCTATGCCGGAACGGGGGCGGCGCGATGCCGCCCCCGATGGCTTGCGGCGTGTCAGGCGCCGTTGCTGACCGCGATCTGGTTGAAGCGGCCTTCGCGGAAATCGGCCAGGGTCTGGTAGATCTCCTCCTGGGTGTTCATCACGAACGGCCCATATTGCGCGATCGGCTCGCCCAGCGGCTTGCCCGCGATCAGCAGGAAGCGTGCATCGGCCGTGGCCGTGACGTTGACCCCGTCGGCGCCGGCGGCATTGTCCAGCACGCCCATGCGCTGCGCTTCCAGCACGGCGGCGTTGTTGCCGGTGCCGACCGCGATTTCGCCGCGATAGGTGTACAGGAAGGCGTTATGCCCTTGTGGCAGCGCTTGCGAGAAGGTCTGCCCCGCCGGCAACGACACGTCCAGGTAAAGCGGCTCCGTGACCGGGCGCGTGACTGCGCCAGCCACACCGTGCGAGGCGCCCGCCAGCACGCGCACCGTAGCGCCGCCCGGCAGTGCTACCGTGGGCACGGCGGAGGCCGGCAGGTCGCGGTACCAGGGCGCCGTCATCTTGTCCGCGGCGGGCAGGTTCAGCCACAACTGGAAGCCTTCCATGCGGCCGTCTTCCTGCTCGGGCATCTCCGAGTGCACCACGCCGGCGCCGGCCACCATCCATTGCGCACCGCCGTTTTCCAGCAGGCCCTCATTACCGGCGCTGTCGCGATGGCGCATGCGCCCGGCCAGCATGTAGGTGATGGTCTCGAAGCCGCGGTGCGGGTGGTCGGGGAAGCCGCCGATGTAGTCGTCGCGGCTATCGGTGCCGAACGCGTCCAGCATCAGGAACGGGTCCAGGCGGCGCTGCAGGTTCTGAGTGAGCACGCGGGTGAGCTTGACGCCGGCGCCGTCCGAGGTGGCGATGCCGCGCACCACGCGATCGACCGCGCGCGAGCGCTGCACGGTTTCCGTGGCGGTGGCTGGGACGGTGGGGGCGGTAGTGCGTTGTTCCATGATCGATCTCCTGTTGGCTGGGGGTGGCGGCAATGGCGCGCGGCCCCAAAGGCTACCCTCGTAATTTAAGGGTTTGGGCCAGAACCGGTAGAGGGCATCCGGGCAAAAGATTGTTCTGCCCATGGCACGGTCGACCTCGCTCGGTGTGTCATTTTTGGAACAACGCGCGTGGCGCCGAGATGTCAGGCGAAGCCTGATAAAGGCAGCCAGAAAACGGCGTGAAAACGCAAGGGGAGCGTGATGGAGACAAGATCGATGAAAATAGGTATAATAGCGCTCTCGTTGTCATCCGATGCCGCGTAATCATGTCGGCGTGTCGGGCAGGCAGGGCCCGGGTAGGCGTTTTCGAGTGCCGCCCCAACCCCTTGCCTTCCCAAGCGTGGCACCGGCCGATTGATCCGGCGGCGCGTCGGAACCACCAAATTTGCGCTGCCACTGGCCTCCCGTTCCTGCACCTTGCAGCGGGTTGCGCCGCTCCCGGGACTCCCGCCTTTACTGGCACGGTGTCCCTTCAATTGGGTTTCCCGCTCTACAGCGTGAAACCCGGCGTCCGTCCACCGGCTCATCTGCCGGTCATGGCGGGCAAGGCAATCTAGTCAGGGCCGGCGGCCCCCATTTGCACCCGCCCGAGCCCGCTTAGTTCGTCCGTCAATCCGGATGTGGCGTTTCGTGCCCACATTCGGCATGCGGACAGAGGGGAATATGTCCAAGCAATCCGTACAGGCGCTGGCCTGGGGATGTCTCACGCTTGCCGCGCTGGCCGGTCTGGTCACGTGGATCGGCGTGGATGCCATCCTGCAATATCAGGACCGCCTGTGGTACGACGTGGCCGACCACCTGCGCCTGGTGGCGTGGTCCATGGCGCTGGCGCTGGCCACCGGCATCCCGGCCGGCATCGGCCTGAGCCGGCCCTGCATGCGCCGCTGGGCCGACCGCCTGATGCAGATCTTCAATATCGGCAACACCGTGCCGTCGCTGGCGGTGCTGGCGCTGGCCCTGGCCGTGCTTGGCATCGGCGAGCGTCCCGCCATCCTGGCGCTGTGGCTGGCTTCGCTGTTGCCGATCGTGCGCAATACCTGCGAGGGCTTGCGCGGCGTCTCCCCGGCACTGATCGAGGCCGCGCGCGGCCTTGGCATGACCGCCACGCAGCGCCTGTTCCGCGTCGAGCTGCCCAATGCGCTGCCGGTGATCCTGGCGGGCGTGCGCATCAGCCTGGTGATCAATGTCGGCACGGTGCCACTGTCCTTCCTGATCGGCGCCAACAGCCTGGGCGAATTGATTTTCCCCGGCATCTACCTGAACAACCAGCCCCTGCTGTTGCTGGGCGCCTCGGCCACCGCGCTGCTGGCACTCGCCCTCGACGGCCTGTTCGCCGCCGCCGGTTATTGCTACCTGCGCCGCCGCGGGCTGGCGCGCTAAGGCACAGATGGGCGCACAGAACATGAAGGAGAACCCGATGCATTTCATCACAAGCGCGCTGGCCCACGCGGGCCGCGCGGCCCGTGGCCACGCACGCATGCTGGCGAGCGTGGCCGTGCTCGCCGCCGTGGCAGCCCTGGCGCTGCCGGCGCACGCCGACACCGTTCGCGTCGGCGGCAAGAATTTCACCGAGCAGATGATCCTGTCGTCGATGACCACGCAGTACCTGCAGGCCAAAGGCCTCGCCACCGAGCTGACCGCGGGCCTTGGCAGCACGCTGATGCGCCAGGCGATGGAAAGCGGCCAGCTCGATGTGGTGTGGGACTACACTGGCACGGCGCTGATCGTGTTCAACAAGGTCGAGGAAAAGCTCGGCGCCGAGGAAAGCTATGCGCGCGTCAAGACGCTCGACGCCGCGCGCGGCCTGATATGGCTCGACGCCTCCGGTATCAACAACACCTATGCGCTGGCGATGCCGAGAAGGCGCGCCGCAGCCGCTGGCGTGACCACGTTGTCGGCCTTCGCCGAGAAGATGCGCGCCGCCGGCGAGGGCACCGCCCATCCGTTCGCGGTCGACATGGAGTTTGCCGCGCGTCCCGACGGGCTGGAACCGCTCAAGACGCTCTACAAGCTGCCGTTCTCGCGCCGCGACGTGATCCAGCTCGATCCCGGCCTGGTCTACACGGCGCTGAAGAACGAGCAGGTCGAGCTGGGCCTGGTCTACACCACCGACGGCCGCGTCAAGGGCTTCGACCTGGTGCTGCTGGAAGACGACCAGCACTTCTTCCCGGCCTATAACGCGGTACCCGTGGTGCGCAAGGCAACACTGGACGCGCATCCCGAGCTCGCGGGCCTGCTCAACGCGCTGTCGGCCCAGCTCGACAACGCGACCATGACCGAGATGAACTACAAGGTCGACATCGACCAGCAACCGGTCGACAAGGTGGCGCAGGAATTCCTGCGCGGCCACGGCCTGATCTGAGGAGGGCCGCATGGACTTGCTGACTTACCTCCAACACAGCTGGCCGACCCTGCTCAAGCTCACCGGCCAGCACCTGGCGCTGGTGGGCTCAGCGGTGGGCCTGGCGATCGTCGTCGGCGTGCCGCTGGGCATCCTGTGCGCGCGCTTCCGCTTTCTCGCCACGCCGCTCTTGACGCTGGCCACCATCGTGCTGACCTTGCCGTCGATCGCGCTGTTCGGACTGATGATCCCGATCTTCGCGCGCTTCGGCCACGCACTTGGCTACGTGCCGGCGGTGACCGCGTTGTTCCTCTATTCGCTGCTGCCGATCATGCGCAATACCTGCGTAGCGCTCACCAATGTCGACGACGGCATCCAGGAAGCCGGCCGCGGCATCGGCATGACCACCTGGCAGCGCATGCGGCTGGTGGACCTGCCGCTGGCCGTGCCCGTCATCCTCGGCGGCGTGCGTACCGCCGTGGTGATGAATATCGGTGTGGCCACCATTGCCGCCATCATCGGCGCGGGTGGCCTCGGGGTGCTGATCCTGCAAGCGATCAACCAGAGCAACATGAGCAAGCTGGCGATCGGCGCGGTGCTGGTCAGCGTGCTCGCCATCGTGGCCGATGCCTGCCTGCAGTGGTTGCAGCGGGCGCTGACACCGAAAGGAATTCGCTGAACATGATTGAACTCGACCAACTCACCAAGACCTTCAAGCAAAAAGACGGCGCCGAAGTGCGCGCCGTCGATGCCGTTTCGCTCACGGTGCCCAAGGGCGAGATCTGCGTGTTCCTCGGTCCCTCGGGCTGCGGCAAGACCACCACGCTCAAGATGATCAACCGCCTGATCCAACCCAGCTCCGGCCGGGTGCTGATCGACGGCGAGGACACCACCCGTGTGGACGAAGTCACGCTGCGCCGCAAGATTGGCTACGTGATCCAGCAGATCGGCCTGTTCCCCAACATGACCATCGAGGAGAACATCATGGTGGTGCCGCGCCTGCTGGGCTGGGACAAGAAGCGCTGCCGCGAGCGGGCGCGCGAGCTGATGTCGATGGTGCAGCTCGATCCCAACAAGATGCTCACGCGCTATCCGCGCGAACTCTCGGGCGGGCAACAGCAGCGCATCGGCGTGATCCGCGCGCTGGCGGCGGACGCGCCCGTGCTGCTGATGGACGAGCCGTTCGGCGCGGTGGACCCGATCAACCGGGAGAGCATCCAGAACGAGTTTTTCCTGATGCAGCGCCAGCTCGGCAAGACCGTGATCATGGTCTCGCATGATATCGACGAGGCCATCAAGCTGGGCGACCGCGTGGCCGTGTTCCGCGGCGGCAAGCTGGTGCAGTTCGATCATCCCGACGCGCTGCTGGCACGTCCGGCCGACGATTTCGTGCAAGCCTTCATCGGCCACGACAACACGCTCAAGCGCCTGCTGCTGGTGCGCGCCGGCGATGCCGCCACCATGGCGCAGACCTGCAGCCCCGGCATGCCGCTGGCGCAGGCCTTCGCCATCATGGACGAGGCCGATGTGCGTCACCTGCCGGTGGTGGACGACGCGCAGCGCGCGCTGGGCTACGTCACGCGGCGCGATGCGCGCGCGGGGCAGGGCGTGTGCGCGGACGCGATGCGGCCGTTCATGGCGACCGCGGCGTTCGATGAGCACCTGCGCATCGTGCTCTCGCGCATGTACCAGCACAACACCAGCTGGCTGCCGGTGGTGGATGCCGATGGCGTCTACCTTGGCGAAGTCACGCAGGAGTCGATCGCCGACTATCTCAGCTCGGGCCGCTCGCGCGGGAACGCGCCGGTGATTCAGCCGCCGCAGGCGCCGGCTGCCATCGAGCGCGTTGCGGCGTAGCGCATGGCAAGTGCCAAAGAGAAAGCGGGCCGGAATTTCCGGCCCCAGCTCGCTGACAAACCTGGAGCATTAGCCGAAGCCGCGAACGGGCCAAAGCCGCGCGCCATGACGACGGCTGTCTCTCCCGCTCCCCTCAGGGGGAGAGGGCCGGGGAGAGAAAAGCCGATTTTGACGTTAAGCAGTTGAATTTGCAGCGAAGCAGCACGGATGGTGAACAAGTAGGCATCCGAGAGCCAACGCCACATCCAAGACCCGCCCTCTCCCCCGCCCCCACTCGACACGGTTGCTCTCCCGCGCGCGGGAGAGGGGAGCACGACAACGCAGAGCCGGCTTTGTCAGCAGTCTGGGGCCGGAATTTCCGGCTTTCTTATCGCGGCGTATGCGAACTCAGCCGCGGGCCAGCTGCCCGTCGGTGAGGCGCCACACGTTCAGCGGGTTGCCATCCTGCAACGCGGGCGGCAGCAGTTCCGCCGGCACGTTCTGGTAGCACACCGGGCGCAGGAAGCGCTCGATGGCGGATGCGCCCACCGAGGTGGCGCGCGTGTCGGACGTGGCGGGGAACGGGCCGCCGTGCACCATCGCGTACGATACTTCCACGCCCGTCGGATAGCCGTTGAACAGCACGCGCCCGGCCTTGCGCTCGAGCACGGTCAGCAGACTGCCGGCTTCGGCACGGTCCGCCGCATCCGCTTGCACGGTGGCGGTGAGCTGGCCTTCCAGGCGGCGCGCAACCGCCAGCATTTCCGCGTGATTGCGGCAGACGACCAGCACAGAGGACGGGCCAAACACTTCGGCTTCCATGCGGTGGTCCGCAAGAAAGCGCTCCGCCGTGGTTTCGAACAGCGCGGGGCGGGCCTGGTTGGGGCCGCTGGCGGCCTGGCCGCTGCCGATGCGGCGCAGCCCTTCGATATCGCTGAGCTGGGCCACGCCGTTGTCATAGGCCTGGCTGATGCCGGGCGTCAGCATGGTGGCGGCGGCTTTCTCCGCCAACGCGGCAATCGCGCCCTGGCGGAACATGTCCAGCGCCGGGCTTTCCACCGCCAGCAGCAGGCCGGGGTTGGTGCAGAACTGGCCCACGCCCATCACCAGCGAATCCACCAGGTTGCGCGCGATCTGCGCGCCGCGGGCAGCCAGGGCTGCCGGCAGCAGGAACACCGGGTTGATACTGCTCATTTCCGCGTAGACGGGGATCGGCTGGGGACGGTTGTTGGCCGTGTGCACCAGCGCCAGGCCGCCGCTGCGCGAGCCCGTGAAGCCTACTGCCTGGATCGACGGATGCGCGACGAGGGACGTGCCCACGGCAACGCCCGCGCCTACCAGCAGAGAGAACACGCCTTCGGGCAGGCCTGCGTCGGCCACGGCCTTCTGGATCACGCGCCCGACCAGCTCGGAGGTGCCGAGGTGGGCCGAGTGCGCCTTGACGACGACCGGGCAACCGGCCGCCAGCGCGGACGCGGTATCGCCGCCCGCCACGGAGAACGCGAGCGGGAAATTGCTGGCGCCGAACACCGCCACCGGGCCAACCGCGATTTTCTGCAGGCGCAGGTCGGGGCGCGGTGGCGTGCGTTCCGGCAGGGCTGAGTCGAGCGTGGCGGATTGCCAGCGGCCATCGCGCAGCACGCTGGCGAACAGGCGCAGCTGGCCAGCGGTGCGGGCGCGCTCGCCCTGCAGGCGCGCGATGGGCAATGCGCTCTCGGCGTGGGCGCGCTCGATCAGCGTATCGCCCAGGGCCTCCAGGCCGCTGGCGATCGACTCCAGGAATCTGGCGCGGGTTTCCGGCGAGGTGTTGCGGTAGGTGTCGAATGCGGCTTCGGCCAGCGCGCAGGCACGCTCGGCCTCGGCGGCGCCGCCGCCATGGAATTCCGGTGCCAGGACTTCACCCGTGGCCGGGTTGGTGGCATGGAGGATCTTGGTGGTGCCGCGCACAGCGCTGGCGCCGATCAGCATTTCGCCGGTAATGGTCATGAGCGTTTCCTGCTTTTCAACTGCGATCAAGTGGGAGCGCGCCGTAGCTTGCGCTTGAGGCGGCGCTGATGTGGCCCCGGGCGAACACGCGGGACGCATAAATGGGGATATGGCCTCGCTGTGCATTATTGTAAGACATCCTACAACACGAGGCGCTTGTCGGGCAAGCAAGAAATCCCGGACTCCGCCGGGATGATGCGGGAGCCCGGCCCTAGCCGGCTTCCACCGCCGCCGATGCCTTGCGCAGCCGCTCGCGGCTGTTGGTCAGGTGCATGCGCATGGCAGCCTTGGCGCCTTCGGGGTCACGCCGCTCGATGGCGTCAAAGATATTCTCGTGCTCGATATTGACGCGCTCGAGGTACTGCTCCCGCTCCTGGGCGCTGACATGCAGCCGGCTGCGCGGGATCACCATGGTGCCGAGGTGGCCCATGATGTCCGTGAAGTAGCGGTTGCCGGTGGCGCGCGCGATGAGCAGGTGGAACTCGAAATCGGCACCGACGGAATCGTCTCCGCCCGCCGCCGTGCGCTTGAGCTCATCGAGCGCGCCGCGCATTGCCGTCAGTTGCTCGTCGCTGCGCCGCGATGCTGCCAGGCTGGCCGCCTCGGCTTCCAGGCTGACGCGGAATTCCAGCATGGCCAGCACGTCCATGGCAGTGCCCATGGTGGCGGGATCGATGCGAAACGGCGAGCCGTTCTCCGCGCTGCGCGCCAGCACGAAGGTGCCGATGCCGTGGCGGGTTTCCACCAGGCCGCTGGCCTGCAGCCGCGACAGCGCTTCGCGCACCACGGTGCGGCTGACGCCGAGCGCGGCCATGATCTCGGACTCGGTCGGCAGCTTGTCGCCCGGCTTGAGCTGGCCTTGCTGGATGCGCTCGCTCAGGTTGCTCACCGCCTCTTCGGCAAGCGTGCGGCCGCGGCGCCGCAGCGGGGGGGTGGAGGCAAACATCGGGTTTGACATGGTGATGGGCTGGGGCTTGACCGGATCGCAATGGCCTCATTATACTGCGTCGTAAGTCATATGACGACCGATAACAGGTGTCTCCCGCTACATGGGCTATAGCAGCCGCATCGGGAACTGGGAAGCACCGCACACCAGGATCCGGCAGCAGCCGGCGCATCCAAACCGAGACAACTGCAAGGGCCGGCAGCCAACGCGGCGAGCCGCTCTTCCCGCTGGAGTTCAACATGGCCCAATCGTCCCTTTCCGCCGCGCCCGTGGCAGGCACCCCCGTGATCACCGAGCTGACCGTAGTGCCGGTGGCCGGCCACGACAGCATGTTGATGAACCTGTCCGGCGCGCACGGTCCGTTCTTCACCCGCAATATCGTCATCCTGAAAGACAGCGCGGGCAATACCGGCGTTGGCGAGGTGCCGGGCGGCGAAGCCATCCGCCAGACGCTGGACGACGCGCGCGAACTCCTCGTCGGCCAGTCGATCGGGAACCACCAGGCGCTGCTCAATCGCGTGCGCACCGCCTTTGCCAGCCGCGACGCGGGTGGCCGCGGCCTGCAGACCTTCGACCTGCGCATCGCCATTCACGCGGTCACTGCGCTCGAGGCGGCGCTGCTCGACCTGCTGGGCAAGCATCTGGGCGTGCCGGTGGCCGCGCTGCTGGGCGAAGGCCAGCAGCGCGATGCCGTGGAGATGCTGGGCTACCTGTTCTATATCGGGGACCGTAACCGCACCACGCTCGGCTACCGCAGCGAGCCCGAGGCCGACAACGACTGGTTCCGCCTGCGCAATGAAGCCGCGATGAACGCCGAGGGCGTGGTACGGCTGGCCGAGGCTGCCTATGAGCGCTATGGCTTTAACGACTTCAAGCTCAAGGGCGGTGTGCTGCGCGGCGACGAAGAGATGGAAGCCATCCTGGCGCTCGCCGAGCGCTTCCCCAAGGCGCGCATCACGCTGGACCCCAACGGCGCGTGGTCGCTGGCCGAAGCCGTGCGCCTGTGCCGCGACAAGCATGGCCTGTTGGCCTATGCCGAAGATCCTTGCGGCGCGGAGGACGGTTATTCGGGCCGCGAGATCATGGCCGAGTTCCGTACCGCCACCGGCCTGCCCACCGCCACCAACATGGTCGCGACCGACTGGCGCCAGATGGGCCACGCGGTGCGCCTGCAATCCGTGGACATTCCGCTGGCCGATCCGCATTTCTGGACCATGCAGGGCTCGGTGCGGGTGGCGCAGATGTGCGCCGAGTGGGGCCTGACCTGGGGCTCGCACTCCAACAACCATTTCGATATTTCGCTGGCCATGTTCACCCACGTGGCCGCCGCCGCGCCGGGCCGCGTTACCGCCATCGACACCCACTGGATCTGGCAGGACGGCGAGCGCCTGACCAAGGCGCCGCTGAAGATCGAGAATGGCAAGGTGGCCGTGCCGACCGAGCCGGGCCTGGGCGTCGAGCTCGATATGGAGCAACTGGCGCTGGCGCACGAGCGCTACAAGAACATGGGGTTGGGTGCGCGCGACGACGCCGTCGCCATGCAGTTCCTGATCCCGGGCTGGACCTTCAACAACAAGGCGCCCTGCATGGTCCGGTGAGCGGCATCCCTGGCCCGGCACGAATACTAGAAGCCAACGAAAAAACCAGCAAAAACCAGGAGACAACCATGAACAAACCATACGCCCGGCCCGCTACCGCCGGCACGCTTGCCGCACCCGCGCGGCGCAAGTTCGGCCGGCTTGCCGCGGCCATGCTGGCCACCATGATGGCACTGGCCGCCGCAGGCGCCGTGACCAGCACCGCGGCCGCCGCGCCGGCATGGCCCCAGAAGGCCGTATCCGTGGTGGTGCCGTTCCCCGCGGGCGGCTCCACCGACACCATCGCGCGCATGCTGGCGGTGCCGCTCAATGAAAAACTGGGCCAGCCGTTCGTGATCGACAATCGCCCGGGCGCAACCGGAGCCATCGGCGCGACCATGGTCAAGCGCGCGCCTGCCGATGGCTACACCTTGCTGGTGGCATCGATCGGCGTCTATGCCGTGAACCCGTTCCTGCAAAGGAACCTGGGCTATGACCCGGCCAAGGACTTCGACCTGCTGACGGTGGCCGTGCGCGCGCCCAACGTGCTGGTCACCAAGCCTGATTTCCCCGCGAAGAACTTGCAGGAACTGGTCGCGTACATGAAGAAGAATCCGGGCAAGGTGGCGTTCGCCAGCTCCGGCGCCGGTTCGTCGGACCATCTGACGGCCGCGCTGTTCTGGCAAAAATCCGGCACCGACGGGCTTCACGTTCCCTACAAGGGCGGGGCGCCGGCCATCTCCGACCTGCTCGCCGGCCAGGTGGACGTCTCGTTCCAGAACGTGAACGCGGTACTCCAGCATATCCGCAGCGGCAAGCTCAAGGCGCTGGCCTTGACCGGCGACAAGCGCTCGGCGGTGCTGCCGAACGTGCCCACCATGGCGGAGGGCGGCGTGAAGGATGTGGACGTGTATTCGTGGCAAGCCGTGGCCGCGCCGCGCGGGCTGCCCAAGGACGTCAAGGCCAGGCTGCATGCCGCGCTGGTCGGCTCGCTGGGCGAGCCGCAGATGCGCCAGAAGCTGGCCGAGAACGGCTTCGAGGTGGTCGCCAATACGCCGGAGCAGTTCGAACAGTTCGAGAAGCAGGAACTCCAGCGCTGGAAGGGCGTGATCGAAGCCGGCAAGATCAGCATCGACTAAGCGCGGCTTGCGCCCACGCATTGCTCTTTGCCCCGCCGGCGGTGGGGCGTTTTTATTTGGTGCGGACGGGCGGATTTGGGTTCAGGCGCGGGCCGGCGCGACCTGATAGGCTTGGTTTATGTTCATCGATGCGCGCCTTCGACCCCGGCCATGATCCGCTTTTGCAAATCGCCCCTCTGCCTGCTGATCGAGACCAGGTCCCGATGGCTGATTCCGCGCGGGTTCGACGGCTTCGCGCCGGGGCCGCTGATCCTGGTGCGGCCCGGCGTGAGCCACGCGCTGATCGAGCATGAGAAGGTGCATGTGCGGCAGTTCTGGCGCTGGTGCGGCCTGATGGGCGTGCTCTACCTGGCGAGCCCGCGCTGGCGGCTGCGTTTCGAGCTGGAGGCCTACCGCGAGCAACTCAGGCACTGCGAGCCGGGCGCCGCACATCACTTCGCGCGCATGCTGGCCCGGCACTACCGGCTGGGCATTACGCAGGAGCAGGCGTATCGCTTGCTGACGGCGCCGGCCGAGCCAGGATGAACCGCGCAGTGCAGACCGATTCAGCCGAGATGGCTGCACTTGTGGATGATCAGCGCGAGCGCCACGATGCCAAGGGTCATTACGATAAGGTCTAGCACTGCGGCTCCGTGTGGCGATGTCTTGAGGGGGAGCCGCCAATCTATCGCGTAACGGGTTGCAGTACTGTCGGGAAGCGTCTGAATCGTTGTGAGGATAATTCCCACAAGCAACGGAGCAACGGCTGCGCCGCGGAGAAAAATTCTGGCGGAAGCGGTGTCCGCCAAACTGGCATCCAAATTCTTCTAGCATCATCCTAAGAGGCTTCCTGAACCCCTTGTGTAGCGGTGCTTTGCGGCATATCGCATCTTGCAACATCCATTTGCTGCCACTAGAATCCAGCAATCGAGTGTGGGTAGAGATGGGGGTAGAGCATGGCAACCAAGGCGGGGCGCACCATTCATACGCTGTCGGCAGTAGGGGTCTCCAAGCTGAAGGCGCCGGGATACCACGCGGACGGCGGAGGACTCTATCTGCAAGTCTCGCCGGCCGGCACGAAGTCCTGGATCTTCCGGTTCAAGTTGCAGGGTCGCGCCAGGGAGATGGGGCTGGGCTCGCTCAATGCGCTGAGCCTGGCCGACGCGCGGGGCAGGGCAGCAGAATGCCGCCGGCAGTTGGTGGACGGAATCGACCCCATCGAGGCCCGCAAGGCTGTCCGGGACGAAAGCCGGCTGGAGGCCGCCAAGGCGATGACGTTTGACGCTTGCGCCACGGCCTACATCGGTGCCCACAAAGCGGGCTGGAGGAACGACAAGCACGTCAGCCAGTGGGAGAACACCATTGCCACGTACACCCAGCCCGTGTTCGGCACGCTGCCCGTCCAGAGTATCGATACGGCTCTGGTGATGCGCGTCATCGAACCGATGTGGAACGAGAAGCCGGAGACGGCCAGCCGCCTGCGTGGCCGTATCGAGTCGATTCTCGACTGGGCGACGGTCCGCGGCTTACGGCGGGGGGAGAATCCGGCCCGGTGGCGCGGGCACCTTGAGGCGTTGCTGCCGGCGCGATCGAAGGTGCGCGCGGTGAAGCATCATGCTGCGCTGCCTTACGACGAGATGGGCGCGTTCGTGCAGGCGGTGCGCGCGGAAGCTGGTATCGCGGCGCTCGCGCTGGAATTCCTGATCCTGACCGCGGCGCGCACCGGCGAGGTGATCGGCGCCAGGTGGGAAGAGTTTGACCTGGAGGCGAAGGTTTGGACCGTACCGGCCGAGCGGATGAAGGGCAAGCGCGAGCACCGCGTGCCGCTCTCACCGGCGGCGCTCAAGGTCATCGCGGCAACGCAGGCGACGCGCACGGGCGATTATGTGTTTCCCGGCCGAAAGGCTGACAAGCCTCTATCGAACATGGCCATGCTCGCGCTCTTGAAGCGGATGGAACGGGAAGACTTGACCTCACACGGCTTCCGGTCGACGTTCCGCGACTGGGCTGCCGAGCGCACCAACTACGCGCGCGAAGTCGCCGAGGCAGCTCTGGCCCACGCCGTTGGCGACAAGGTAGAGGCCGCCTACCGCCGCGGCGACTTGTTCGAGAAGCGCCGCCGACTCATGAACGAATGGGCGAAGCACTGCGCCAGCTCGGGCAAGGGCGCGGCAGTAATTCCAATTCGCGCCGCTGCGGCTTGACGCCGGCCTGCAGCGGATCTGCGACATAATGGCTTGTCGCGCCTAGGCTGATCCCCGAAGACCGGGCCCCCTTACCCGGCTGGCGCGACTCCTCTCAAGGGTCTTTGCGTGAGGGCGCAATGGGAAAAATCGTTAGAACGTCGGTCGGTCCGAATCACCTGACCGTCGACTGCACTGGACCATCTACTGAGGCTGAGATGGCAGAAGCCGTGGCCGGCCTGAGTCAGTTCGTGGAGGCCCAGGAAGTTGCCGCATCTCTGTGGGCTGAGCTTCAATCGGACTTTGCCACGTTCGATTCAATCGAGAAGGCTACCGGTCACGAGAGCTATTCACTGCATACCATCCTGGAACTCTTGCGCATAGCGCAAATCGGCGTGGCGGCGAAAATCCAGGCCGAATATGACGAGAAGAAGAAGGATGCAGTCGCTCAGCGCGTGGCGCATATGGCAAACGCGAAGCACAAAAAAAATCGCTCTGCGAAAGAGGTCGTTCGCGCCGCTTGGAAATCCGGCGAATACCGGACGAAGGACGCGTGTGCAGCAGCCGAGGCACCCAAGCACAACGTGGCGGTATCTACAGCGAGGGGGTGGATTCAAGGGGATTTCTAAGCCCTACACGTGCAGCGCATAGGTTCTGCAGACGAGCGCCTAGGCGCTGCACGTGTACGGTCATTTTCTATTGGGGGTCATCTACCCAAACTGTTGTTCATGTTCTCGCTAGCGCCGATGCGCTCTAAGGAGATTGAACATGAACCAAAATCGCCGTTTGCTGCGCCTTCCGGAAGTAATCGCCACTACTGGCCGGTCGCGCGCCTCGATCTACAAAGACATCGCCGAAGGAAAATTCCCGCCTCCGATCCGCATCGGAGAGCGCGCTGTTGCATGGCCGTCTGATGTCGTGCAGGGGTGGGTAGACGAGCGCATAGAAGAGTCCCGCAAGCTCGTCGCAGCATAAGGGCGCGGCATGCTAAGTGAGATCGATCGCGCCCGATCAGCGCTGTTCCACTTGGATGCGTCCTGTGACCGTTCCACGTGGATTCGTGCCGGTATGGCCGCCCATAGCGCCGGCTTGGACGAATCCACATGGATCGACTGGTGTGCGACGGGCGCCAACTACTGCGGTGAACGCGAAGCCCGTTCCGTCTGGCGCGGCATCAAGCCCGAGGGCGGCATCAAGGCCGCGACGCTGTTTCACATGGCGCAGGCGGCTGGCTGGCACGACTCGCAGACGCATCAGAACGGCACGCAGGCGGCGCGCGCATTGAATCCTAAGCCCGCAGCGCAAGCGAAGCCGCAGGCCGAGCAGAAGCCCCGCATTGACCTTGCTGCGGCCTTTGAAGGCTACGCGCCTGCCGGGGCAGAGCATCCCTACATCGCAGCCAAGCGCGGCACGCCCGACGGGCTGCGCATCGTCCCCCAGGGTGACCCTCTGACCATCAGGGGCCAGGCTGTAGCCGGTTGCCTGGCCGTGCCGGTTCGCTCGCTGGATGGCGAACTGCTCACGGTCCAATACATCCCACCTCCGGGCACTGGCGACAAGCTGAACGCCCCGGGCGCATCCTTTGGCTCTGGTCTGTTCGTGGTCGGGGAAATCACTGCCGATGGCCGCATCTACGTCTGCGAGGGCATTGGGCAAGCGTGGTCCGTGGCGCGTGCCGACTATCACGCCGCGGCCGTCGTCGCGTTTGGATGCGGTCGTTTCCCTGCCGTGGGCCGTGTGCTGCGCGAGCGCTTCCCCGATGCGCGCCTGGTGTTCGTGGCGGACCGTGGCAAAGAGGACAAAGCCGATGCCATCGCCCGCGAAGTCGGCGGTGCGTGGGTGGAGTTGCCCGCGGACAAGCCTGACAACTACGACGCCAACGACTACGAGGCAGAGCACGATAGCGAAGCCCTGGCAGAACTGCTGCAGGCCGCCAAGACGCCGCCCATGCGCTACCGACTTCAATCAGCCGGCGACTTGATGAACGCGGCGCCGCTGCGCTGGCTGGTGCGTGGTGTGCTGCCTGCCGATGGTCTGGCCGCCCTGTATGGCCCGTCTGGCTCGGGCAAATCCTTCCTGGCGCTGGACCTGTGCGCCGCCATCGCAGACGGTGCGCCGGATTGGTTCGGGCGGCGGGTGTCTGCTGCGCCTGTCACGTATTGCGCCCTGGAAGGCGAGCGCGGCATGGGCAAACGTGCCCAGGCGTGGGGCGAGCACAACGGGCGAGCGCTATCGAGGCGCCTCCGCTTCATCACGCAGCCTCTCGACCTGCGTCAAACAGAGGACATTGCCGACCTCGCCGCCGCTGTACTTGCCGCTGGTGGCCGTGATGGCTTGCTGGTGGTCGACACACTGAACCGCGCCGCGCCGGGGGCCGACGAGAACTCCAGCAAGGACATGGGCGAGCTTATCGAGTCCTGCAAGGATTTGCAGCGCCGCATTGGTGGCGTAGTCCTGCTCGTACATCACACCGGAAAGGATGGCTCGAAGGGAATGCGCGGGCATAGCAGCCTGTATGCGGCCTTAGATGCTGCCATCGAAGTAGCGCGGACAGACAGCCGCCGCGAGTGGTCCCTTGCCAAGTCCAAGGATGGCGAGGATGGCGAGCAGCAGGCTTTCAAGCTGGTTCCGGTCGAACTGGGCAAGGAAGAGGACGGCGAGCCGGTTACCAGCTGCGTTGTCGAGGCCGCCGAAGACTCCGAGAAATGGGTACCGCCGCAGCCGCAAGGGGTGACACAACAGCTCGTTTTTGAGGCCATCAAAAAACGGCTAGTTGTGTCCTCCAACTTCGGGAAAGGACACAGCCCCTTCGGCCGTCCTTGTGTCCTCTTGGAAGACGCGATCCAGTGCGCGGGCGAGGCCCTGACGTGCGAGGTTAAACGCCGTAAACCCCTTGCCAGACGGGCGATTGAGGCAATGATGGCCCGCGGGGTGTACGCCCTGAATGACGGTTGGCTATGGGTGAAATGATGAAAAGACACAACGGACACAACCGGACACAGGGTCACAAATGTGTCTCAGGACACAAGACACAGGAGACACACCACCTCTTTAGAGGGTGTGTCCTTGTGTCTCGCCCTGTGTCCGTCCCGGAAATGCACCTCATGGAGGAAGGAAATGATTGATGCCCTGGTAGGCGGAAAGCTCTTCAAGGCGGCCGAGGAACGGCGGTCGTCATCCGGTAAGACGTTCGTTTCCGCAAATGTCCGCGCAGCAGACGGAGAAGGCGAAGGGCTGTTCGTCAACGTCGTGGCCTTCAGCGACTCGGCCAAGGCGGCGCTTCTCGCGCTTGACGATGGCGATAGCGTCTCGCTTGCTGGGACGCTCAAGATCGGCACGTACCAGGCCCGCGACGGTTCGGTGAGGCCGAGCGTCAGCATGGTCGCGCAGAAGGTCCTCATGGCCTATCACGTCGCCCGCAAGCGAAAGGCGGCCGCAGAAGCGGGCGAGCGAAAGCCGGGGCAGGCAGAAATGCCTCGCGGTGGCCGCGATCCGTTGGACGACTCGCTCGATGACCTGGCATAGGGGCAACGCGATGAGCAAAAGGCTAAGAGAAGCTAAGGAATCGCGTCGCAGGCAGGCAGGGGCCGTGGCCGTACCAGCGCCGCAGAATCCTGTCACCGGAGCACCAGGCTCTGCGCTCGACCCGTCCGTGCTGTCGGAGATCATGCGGTTGGCGGTCGATGCCGAGATCGCTGCGCTCAAGATCCGCTATCGCGCGCTGCTTGAGCAGCCGGCCTCGTCGACGGTCCCCGTGCCGGCGTCTGGGGTGCAGAGCTACAGCCGCGTCATCGAAGCCAAGGGCTCGCGAATGCAGCCTGGCCGATCGCGCAATAAGTGCCGCAATCTTCACTGATCAGGCGGGCGCAATGTTTCCATGGGGCTTCCCTTTCGCGACGCAAGAGCGGATGTCGATGCTTGGCGGCGGCGCATCAGCTCGGGCTTGGTCATGGGGAGGCCCCACCCATACAGGCAGGTCCAATGAAGTTCGACGGACGCTGCTTCCGTCTACGTGTATCCAGCAAAGCCTTACCCATAGCGGGCTTGCGGGAGATTCGAGCATGCCGCTTAGTGTCCTACCCACGCATCTACCCCCACCTTTACCCTTTTAGGAGAGAGTTATGTCCCTCATGGAGCGCATTCGAGAGCTGCTTTCCGGTGATCCGCAAACCGTCGATCAGATCCGAGTCGGCGTGACCGAGTTGGAGGCCGAGCTGAAGTCGGCAGAGGCAGCCGCGGTGGCGGAGTCAGATCGCCACAACGCACAGGCGATGGAGCTTCTGAGCCGGAGCGATGACACGGGGCTGCAGAAGTCGCGCGACAGGGTGGCGGAAGCGGAGGCGAATGTGGCTGATGTTCGCGCCGCGCTCGCTGCTGCCCGCGCGCAGTTGACCGCCGCCGAACTGGCAAGGGCACAAGGCGACCTGGACATGCGATGGGAGATCGCGCATCGCTTGCTGCGACGTCGCGTCGAGAAGGCCACCGAACTGCAGCGATTGCTGGATCAAGTTGCCGACCGGTTCGGGGAATTGCTGGAGCTGACCGAGCAGGCCTATCAATCCCTGCCCGCGAAGCCCGATTCCCGGCCGCTCATGATGACGCAGGCGGGCTTGGGTACTGCGATCGAGATGTACCTCTTCGGCGCTACTGATGGCCGATTGAGCTCGCCAGGCGGGGCATCGTCGGCGCACGTGGCTCGCACCAGGCCGGATTTGGTGAATGTGTCCGACGACCTGTGCGTGATGCTCATGGCGAAACGCATTCAAGCTGAAAAGGTGACCTCATGATGAACGAAGCAGAGATTCGAACGCTCGCCGACGGCGCGGTGGCTGCAGGCACGGCCACCAGGGCCGACGCCGACGCAATGATTGCGGCAGACGTGGCTGCCCTGAACGCCCAAGAGCCACCACAGACACCGAGTCAGGCCGCTGCGGCGGACGACTTCATGAGGCGAAGGGCAGACGACCTCGTGTCACGCGGTGAGATGACGCGCGAACAGGCCGATGCAGCCCTCACGAGCTGGCAGCAGGCTGCTACCCCATCGGCTACACCTCAGCAGGGCCACCGCGAGGCTGCTGGGCCCGTTGTCGACCCGTTCGCAGGCGTTCAGTTGGACCCCGGCTTCGGGCCGCCTGAGAAGCCGCTCGATTATCGGTTCGAACTGCCTAACCCGGACGTCATGTCCATCGAGGAACTGGCGTGGACTCAGGAAGTATTCCACGTCGGCAAGATGCCCGCGGGTATCGCGCAACAGATCTTCGGCGCCGTGGCGCAGCTCGCCACCCAGCCCCGCCAGGATGCGGACATTGGCCTGATGGGACAAAAGACGATGGCGGAACTTAACCAAGCCTACGGTGCGAACACGGATTCGATGGTCGCGCTCGGGCGCAGGTTCGTGGACGAACTGGACAAGGCCCGCCCCGGAGTGCGCCGGATGTTGGACGAAAGCGGAGCGGGTTCGCATCCGGTCGTGGTGCGCCAGATCATCGAGCACGCTGCGCGCCTGTACCGCGGTAAGAGGTAACGACATGCTGATCAGTCGCCAAGAAGCTGCTGATCTGCTCAATCTGAGCATCAACGGTTTGATCGGTCGCACGCGTGAGAAAACCTACCGGCCGCGCCCTGTGCGTCAGGGCCGGCGCATTCTTTACGACCTGGACGAGGTGATGGAAGTGAAACGGGTAATGGAATGGCTGCGAGGCCGTGATCTACCGAGGGAATCGCAATGAAGAAACTGACTCCGAAACAAGAAAGGTTCGTCGCCGAGTACTTGGCCGACTCAAATGCAACGCAGGCTGCTTTGCGTGCTGGCTATGCAAAGGGCTCTGCGCACGTCACAGCGGCGCGCATGCTGGCCAGTCCGCTCATCAAGGCCGCCATCGACGCCAAGATGGGCAGGCTGCTCAACAAGCTGGAGATCACCGCGGAGCGCGTGTTGCTGGAGCGGGCCCGGCTGGCGTTCCTCGATCCGCGTAAGTTGGTTGACGCGAAGGGCAAGCCGCTGGGCATTCATCAGCTTGACGACGACACCGCGGCTGCCGTGGCCGGCTTCGAGGCTGAACGCGGGAAGATCACGAAGCTCAAGCTCTCCGACAAGGCCGCGTCGCTCACCGCGCTGGAGAAGCACCTCGGACTTTATAGGGAAGAAGGTGGGCCGCGGCCGGCGCTGCAAATCCATTTGCACCTGGGGGACGAAGCGCCGGAGACGTCCTCGCCGCCGCTACTGCATCTTCACTTGGAGAACTGAACACCATGCAAATTCCACTCTATAACCAGCAGATCAATGTCGGCGGCGGCGCACCGCTTCCGCGCGCCGAGGGCAATCCGGTTTCGCCATCCATCGGCCAGGCGCTCCAGAACGTCGGCCAGGGCCTGCAGCAAGTAGGGCAGGGGATCACTACTCAGGAGACGGTCGAGGCCAAGATACTGCGCGAGCAGGCCGAACAGAACGCCAAGGTGCGCGCCGGGAATGATGATGCGCAGGACTACTCTCATTGGTCCCAGTGGATGAAGGATAGTCAAGCGAGCGCGGTCGGCGGAGCCACCGGTTACACGCAGACATTCTTGGATGCCTTCAAGAAGTATCAGGACGACTCACTGTCGAATACTCAGACGCCACTTGAGCGGCAGTATAGACAGCAGAGCTTGAATTCGCTCTTCAAGCAACTCGCCCCGCAAGCCATTGCGTTCGAGGCTAATGCGACGAAGAACGACCGGGTAAATACCACCAAGAACACAATCGACACATGGATCAATTTCGTTAACAGGGAGCCAACGAAGGTTGGGATTGCGCTCAATTCCATCGTGCAAACCATGCCGGATGTGGGGCCCGAGTTGCGGAACAAGCTTCTTGAGTATGCTCACAAGGAGCTTCCCTACTCCGCTGCCTCGGGCGCGCTGGAGCACGCTGCGCAAGCCGGCGATATCAGTGCCATTCGCACCTTGCGGGAGCGCATAGCAGGCGAACACGGCGATATGCTCGACCCGGCCAAGCGCTCGGCGCTGATCACCAAGGCCTACGGCTACGAGAACGGCATACAGGCGGCTGGTGACCGTGCGCAGGAGAAGGCGATACGTGAGCAGCAAGCGCGCGAGGACAAGGCTGGGGACGCCTACAAGGCCGCCTCAGACCTCGCCTTGAGCGGGCGCTATCTTTCGCTCGACTACATAAGCCAGCTATCGGATATCGCAGCGGGCACCGGCTATGCGCCAGCGGTGCAGGAATTGGTTAAATCGCAGGGCGAGCTGGCGCGGTTTGCCTCGCTGTCCTCACCGGTGCGAAAAGCCGAACTCGAGCGCATGCGCGCGCCCGGGGCGACAAAGGGCCAGGGGACCGACCCGGCGACCCAGAGTTTGCTGGACCGCATGGATAGGATGGACGCTGCGATTGACAGTGACGCTAAGCAGAACCCATGGAAGGCGGCTCAAGAGCGAGGCGTAATTGAGCGCGCGCCGCTGGTTCAGATCACGGATGTGCCATCAGCTCAACAGCTAGTTGCTCAGCGGATGGGCGCCATCAATGTAGTGGAGCGGTGGACTGGCCGGCGAGAGTCCCCGCTGCAGCCGGAAGAGGCGCAACAGACTGGCAAGATCATCCGTGCGCTGCCACTGGATCAACAGGCATCCGCGCTTGGCTCTCTCGGTGCTTCAGCAGGGAACATGGACCGCGTTTCCGACCTGGCCAAGCAGATGGGCGATAAGGACAAGACGCTCGGAATGGCCATGGCCTATGCCAATTCGCACACGACAACCGGCAGACTCACCTCCGAGTGGATCCTGAAGGGGGAGCAGGCACTGAGGGACGGCATCGTCAAGATCGATAACATGAAGGAGACCGGCTGGCGCGCCGAGATCGCCGAGAAAATTCGTGGGGCTGGGGCAACCAAGGAGGTGGAGGATCAGTGGATCGACGCTGCCTATCTGATCAAGACCGGGCTCACCGCCTCCGGTGACACGAAGGACGGCATCAAGTATGCAGTGAACCTGGCAACCGGCGGCATCATCACGAAGAACGGCAGCAAGATCCCACTTCCGTACGGCATGCAAGAGGACACCTTTGACGATCGCATTGCCGCCATCAAGGCTGCCGACCTCGCGCCGCAGGTGCCAGGTGGGGTGGTCTATTCCGGCAAGACGGCCATCCCGCTCGCGCAGTTCGTGTCCCAACTGCCCAAGGCGTCGCTCATGCATGCAGGCCAGGGAAGGTATGCCATCCGCGCCGGCACAGGATTGGTCATGACCGACCCGAGCAACCCCAAGTCGTATCTGATCCTGGAGATCAAGCCATGACTGTCTCCGCGCGGGCTGAGTGTGGTAGCGCACGGTCCGGCAGCCTTCCCCGATGCACTCCGCCTTCGACTTGGCGCACAATCCGTGTTGAGTTGAAGGAACAGCAGTGCTATGCTGGCGCCGTCGTTGAAACAGCAACGACCGGGCTTGGCCGCTCGACTGTTCCAAGGCGCACAAGCCGCCTCGCGGCTTTTTTTGTGCGTGCTCGCCTTCGCGCGCCGTTTTCAACGGCGGGTGCTGGTGGGGATACCTTCGGGTATGCCGGTTCCCTTGGACGCCGGTCGGCCAACCCCGCCATGCGCCCGCCACCCCTATCTTGGCCGGTAGGACGCGGGTTTGTACACCGTCCAAGGAGGCCGCAATGCGTGCTAGTACCCCCGCTCGTTCTGAGCAATCCAACCCCGATCAATTTCCCGTCGTCCTTCGGCAAATGACCGACATGGCCGAGTTCATGTTCGACCCAGACGGCGACGCCTTCGACTCGCTGACCGAGCAATGCAAGGCCGAGTTGCGTCAAGCGTTCGACCGGCTCAATGCTGGGCTTCAGCAACTGGCGGTGGCGGGAGGTGCGCAATGAACGCCCCTAACGTTCGCCTGCCAGCCGTGGTGGCCCAATTGAGTGCGCTGGCCAACTTCATGTTCGCCGATGGCCGGGAGGCTTTTGAGCTGTTGACCGACCACAGCAAAGAGAACCTGCGCGTCATGTTTGACATGTTGCGCGATGATTTTGACGAACTGGTTGCGGGAGGCGCGCAATGAACACACTAGCCGCATCTACCTCCCCTCACGACACGGAAGCCTCAAACTTCACGCCTGCCTACTCCACCTGCACTGAAAGCCTCCCCCTGTCCAACTTCATTGGCAAGAAGGCCGCTCAGCTTCACGCACTGCTCTTTCTCATCTCCGGTGAAGGGCACGATCAATTCACGCGCTACTCAGCGGAGATCCAGAACAACGTGCTGTGGCTCGCCACGGACCTGGCCTCCGATCTGCGTCAACTGTCGGGAGAACTGCAATGAGCGAGTCCACCTACTACGACCGCATGCATGACCTCGCCGAGACCGAAGCTGCCGACGCCGGGGTGACTGGCCCGCCCGCAGTGGACCTGTCCAAGATCCTCGCCGGGCTGGATGCCATTTGCGCCACGGCACGCATTCTTGCTGTATCAACGGTGGAGGAGAATATCTCGAGCAACCCGGGCCGCCTCCCCCTGACGACAAACACGCGCGCTGCGCTCTTGGGCGGGATTGAGTTAATGTCCGAAGTGCTCTACTCCAAGTCGATCACGTTGGCGGCCGATCTCCAACGCTCTCGCTAGGCTTTGCTGCCCCATGGGTAGACCGCAATAGATAGTCCCACCTGCATTGAACGCCCGCACGGTTCGCGCCTTGCGGGCTTTTTCTTTGGCGCGGGGTTGGTCACCGTCTCCAGTCCCAAAGCCGGATAGTATCGGCCCTGGATATTCGCGCGATCCTGCGACTTGGAGCCACCGATGCGAATCAAACTCAAAGCCTGGGCCGCTCGCCACTTCGACCCGCCGCCCCATATCGATACCCTGCGCTTGTGGGCGCGAACCGGAAAGATCTATCCCCCTCCTGTCAAGGCTGGACGGTCGTACTATGTGGACGAGAATGCGGAATATGCCGAAGACGGACTGATTCCGAGGCCCCGCCTGGTCCACCGCATCGACAAGTAGCGAAAGCAACTGACCACGGCTCACATCTGCAGCTTCGCATGGACGTCCCGGAAAGGGGAGCAGCCAATATGAAACTTCGCCTCGACAAATGGCTGGCATTGAACTTCGACCCGCCGCCAGCAATCCGAAACGCGCATTTGTGGATCAAGGCCGGGAAGATCTACCCGCCGCCGGTCAAGGTCGGGCGCCACTACTACGTCGACCCAGGGGCCGAGTACGTGGACTACAGCTACACCGTGGACCGCAAGGCAACTCGCCGGCTTAGCTTAGTAGAACGCTTGAACCTGGAAGAGGAAAGCCGTCAACGGGCTCGCCAAGCCGCTATCGACCAATTGCCCGCTCGAAAGCGCGGCAAAAAATAGCCTTCGCTATGTGGGTAGCAGTGTGGGTAGTAACTCTGTCCCGGCTGAGGCCCTTATAAATAAAGGCTTTGCGGGTAGTGCTGGCGGAAGCGGTGAGATTCGAACTCACGGATGGGTCACCCCATCGGCAGTTTTCAAGACTGCTGCCTTAAACCACTCGGCCACGCTTCCGGGAGGGTTCCGAAAGGAAGAGCAGGCATTGTAGCGCGAACCGGGAAGGCCCCCGTCCGTGCTGCGTGCTGCTTTGACGCTGGCGAAATGGCCAGCGCCGCGCATTATAGCAAGGCCGCGCGACGTGGGTGGCATGAGAAGATGCCTGTGGGCTTGTCGGTGTCTGTCGGACACGGCGGAACCTTAAATCCGGTTTCATGCTCCTATCATGCGTGAGGGGGAATCGCGCTCATGCGGGCGCTCCCTCCTGTTCCATGTAGTAGCAGTCAATCGAGGAGAAGAAGCAATGAACGGCAAGACTCTGTTGAGCGTGGCGGCGGCCGCCGCGGTGGTTGGCTTGGCGGGTTGCGCGGCGCCGGGTGGTGGCTATGGCGGTGGCTACGGTGCGCCGCAGCAAGCAGCGTACCAGGCACCGCCCCCGCCCCCGGGCACCAGCACCTACCAGGCACCCGCGAATTCGGTACTTTATGGCCGGGTCGAATCGATCGAGCCCGTGACGACGCAGCAAAACAGCTCGGGCTTGCTCGGCACCGTGATCGGCGGCGTGGCCGGCGGCTTGCTGGGCCACCAGATCGGCGGGGGCACCGGCAATACCGTTGCAACCATCGGCGGCGCGGTGGTGGGTGGCGTGGCGGGCAACCAGATCGAGAAGCGTGCCGGCAGCAGCACCCAGACCGTCTATCGCGTCAACGTGCGGCTGGACGATGGCCGCATGGCTACCGTGACGCAGCGCGATGTCAGCAACCTGCGCATTGGCTCCCGGGTCCAGGTGGCCAACGACATGGCGACGCCGTACTGAGCGGCATCGCTGCGCGGCCAGTACGCGAGCAAACCGCCAGCAAAACGGCCACCCTCGGGTGGCCGTTTTGCTGGGCGCGGCGTGACGTCGAGATCAACCTTTCAGGAACATCTCCTGCAGGTCGTTCAGGAAGCGCCGGCCTAGCTCGGTGGGCTTGATGGTGGCGAGATCGGCCTCCAGCAGGCCCTTCTTTTCGGCGGCAGCCAGGTCGCGGCTGATGGTGTGCAGCGGCAGGCCGGTGTGGTCGAAGAAGGTGCTGGCCGGCACGCCGTCGGTGAGGCGCAGCGCGTTGAGCATGAACTCGAAGGGCAGGTCGGCGGCGCCGACATCGTGCTGCTCCTGCACCGCGTTGCCGGCCATGGCCTGCGCCATATACGTGGCGGGATGCTTGTGGCGCATCTGGCGCAGCACCCGGTGCGGGAATGACAGCTTGCCGTGCGCGCCGGCCCCGATGCCCAGGTAGTCGCCGAAGCGCCAGTAGTTCAGGTTGTGGCGCGCTTGCCGATGCGGCCGGGCGTAGGCGGAGGTTTCGTAGTGGAGGTAGCCCGCCTGCGCGGTGCGCGCTTCGATCAGGTCCTGCATTTCATACGCGCTGTCGTCATCCGGCAGCGCCGGTGGGAACTTGGCGAACAGCGTATTCGGCTCCAGCGTCAGGTGGTAGAGCGACAGGTGCGTGGTGTTGAACGACAGCGCGGTTTCCAGGTCCTCGGCGCATTCCGCCAGCGTCTGGCCAGGCAGCGCGTACATCAGGTCGAGGTTGACGTTTTCGAAGTTGTCCAGCGCGATGCCGATCGCGGCGCGGGCTTCGGCGCCGCCGTGGATGCGGCCAAGCGCGGCAAGATGGCGGTCGTTGAAACTCTGGATGCCGATCGACAAGCGGTTGATGCCGCTGGCGCGATAGCTGGCGAAGCGCTCTGCCTCGAAGGTGCCGGGGTTGGCCTCCATCGTGATCTCGGCGTCGGCGTCCAGCGGCAACAGCGCGCGGATATCCGACAGCAGCCGGTCCATGCCCGCGGCCGACAGCAGGCTGGGCGTGCCGCCGCCGATGAAGACCGTGTGCACCTGGCGGCCCCATACCAGCGGCAGCGATTGCTCCAGGTCGGCGCGCAGCGCGTCCAGGTAGGCGTCTTCCGGGATGTCGTGGCTGTCCGCCGCGCCGGGTACGGCATGCGAGTTGAAATCGCAGTACGGGCACTTGCGCACGCACCACGGGATATGCACGTAAAGCGATAGCGGGGGCGAGGCGGGCAGCGCGAGCTGGCCCGGCTGCAGCCACAATGACTTGGTGTCGGCGGGGGCGCCAACGCTGGCGCCCGTGGACGCCAGGGGAACGATCGGGATCATGGGCAGCCAATCTTGGGGTCGCTGGCCTGCAGGCGCTCGGTCAGCGCCTTGAGCGCGAGCGCGCGATGGCTGACGGCGTTCTTTTCCTCGGCGCTCAGCTCGGCCGCGGTCTTGCCCAGGTGCGGCAGCAGGAAGTGCGGGTCGTAGCCAAAGCCGGCATTGCCGCGCGGCGCGTCGACCACCTCGCCAGCCCACACGCCCTCGGCGATCACCGGCCGCGGATCCTCGGCATGGCGCACCAGTACCAGCACGCAGTAGTAGTAGGCGCGGCGATTGAGCTTGCCGGCCAGCTGCGAGATGAGGTGCGCGTTGTTGGCGGTATCGGACTTCGGCTTGCCCACCAGTTGCGCGTAGCGCGCCGAGTAGACGCCCGGCGCGCCATCCAGCGCGTCGACGCAGATGCCGGAGTCATCCGCCAGCGCGGGCAGGCCGGACAGGCGGCTGGCGTGGCGCGCCTTGGTGAGGGCGTTCTCGACGAAGGTGGCGAAGGGCTCCTCGGCCTCGTCAATGCCGAGCTCCCCTTGCGGGATCACCTCGAAGCCGAGCGGCGCCAGCAGCGCGCCAAACTCGCCGAGCTTGCCGGGGTTGTTGGAGGCGAGGACCAGGCGTTGCATCGCGTTCACCGTATCAGGCCAGGCCCAGCGCGCGGCGCTGGTGCGCCACCAGTTCGGCGATGCCTTGCTCCGCGATGCGCGTCATGGCATCGAGATCGGCACGGCTGAACGGCACGCCTTCGGCGGTGCCTTGCACTTCGACAAAGCCGCCGCTGCCGGTCATCACCACGTTCATGTCGGTGTCGCAGTTGCTGTCCTCGGCATAGTCCAGGTCGAGCACGGCCACGCTATCCACCATGCCGACTGACACGGCGGCAACGAAGTCGCGGATCGGGCTGGCTTTGATCTGGCCTTCGCGCAGCATGGCGGAGACGGCGTCATGGGCGGCCACGAAGGCGCCGGTGATGGCCGCGGTGCGGGTGCCGCCATCGGCCTGCAGCACATCGCAGTCCAGGTGGATGGTGAATTCGCCCAGCGCGGACAGATCGAACACCGAGCGCATGGCGCGGCCGATCAGGCGCTGGATTTCCTGCGTGCGCCCCGTCTGCTTGCCGCGGGCGGCTTCACGGTCCGAGCGCGTGTGGGTGGCGCGCGGCAGCATGCCGTACTCGGCGGTGACCCAGCCTTCGCCGCTGCCCTTCTTGTGGGGGGGCACCTTGGCCAGCACGCTGGCGGTGCACAGCACCTTGGTATCGCCAAAGGCACTCAGGACAGCACCTTCGGCGTGACGGGTGTAGTGGCGGGTCAGGGTAATAGGGCGCAGCGCATCGGCTGCGCGTCCGCTGGATCGCATGTGAGGGTTTTCTCGGGAATCGGTTCAGGACCGGATTTTAACGCCGCAGGGCGGCGCGTGCGCGTCCGGCATCAATTCCCCCGCAGGGAACCGCGAATTCCCGCGCCATTGCGGCGCGGGCGGTACTTTAGCCCGGGGTCGCCCAGGTTTCAGGGGCGGGGCCGGCTGCGCGGGCTCAGCGCATGAAATTGCTGGTCTTGTCGATCGCCGCGCGGATCTCGGCTATGGAGCGCTCGATCTCCTCCTCGGAGAGCAGGTCGGTATCGCCGCCGTTGTTCTCCAGGATCGAGGTGGTGAACGTATTGAGCGGCAGGGTCTCGGTGGCGACCGAGTCCTCATTGGACAGTTGGGCGTCGAGTTCCCACATCATGGCGATGGCGGTCGTGTTGTCGGCGCCGTCGCCGGCATTGTGCAGTGCCTGCTCGATCAGGTCCGGAATGGCATGCACCACGGACAGGCTGGTGACCTTCTCGACTAGCAGTTGCTCTTCGATGCTGCCCCACAGCCCGTCGGAGCACAGCAGGGCCACGTCGCCCGGCTCCAGCCGCAGCGGGCCGCCGATATCGATCAGCGGCAGGTTGGGCGAGCCGAGGCAGTTGTAGAGCTTGTTGCGCTCGGGGTGGTTGGCCACCTCCATCGGCAGCACGCGCTCCTGCTGCAGCAGGTTCTCGATCTTGGAGTGGTCGCGCGTGCGGGTCAGCAGATTGCCTTTGCGCACCAGGTAGAGCCGCGAATCGCCGGCGTGGGCCCAGTGGATCTGGCCGTTCTGGACCAGGCAGCAGACCACGGTGGTACGCGGGACGTCGGCCAGCTGGTTGGCTTCGGCGTAGCGATGGATTTCCCGGTGGGCCAGCATGATGGTGTCCTGCAGGAAATCGGCAGGATTGCGGATCGAGGGCCGGGCCTGTGCCTGGAACTGGCGTGCCAGGGTCTGCAAGGCTTGTTGCGCGGCGACTTCGCCTAGCGCGTGGCCGCCCAGGCCATCGGCCAGCACCATCAACAGGGCATCCCGCGTGAAGCAATAACCCATGCGGTCCTGGTTGATGCGGCGGCCGCCTTTTCTGCTTTCCTGGTAGACGGAGAATCGCATGATGGCTGTAGGGGGTCAGTTCTTGAGAGACGGCGGCGCCATCTGCGCGCCCCACCGGCACAGCGTGCGGGCGGGCCGCGAGGCGACGGTTCTCATCATAGTTGTTAATGGTGGCAGAGGGTGGCAGAGGGTGGCGCAGGGAGGAGGTCTGCACACGGCGCATGGAGGGCGCTTCTGTGCTTTATTCGCCGCTCGAGCCGGCCTCCTTGGCCTGGATTGCCGCGGCAGGTTCCTCGCGCTTGCGCAGCAGCGTCAGGAACCGGCTTGCGAGGGGGCGCTCGGCGGCGGCGGCCGCGGCGGGCGCGGCCGCCTGCTCGCCCAGTGCATTGGTCTGTTCGCGCAACTCCTTCTGCAGCCGGAACACGCTCTGCGGCCGCTCGGACGGGGTCAGGCGCAGGCACCATTCGACCAGGTCAACCAGGCCGTTGGTATAGCTGGCGCGCAGCCGCGTGATGGAGTCCGCCATGCGGTCGTCCTTCTCGCGCTGGTTGGCCTCCTGGGGCGGCATGCCGGCCATGCAGGCATAGAGCGTGGCGCCCAGGCTGTAGATGTCGGTCCACGGCCCCAGTTCGGAATGCTTGCCGTACAGTTCCGGCGCGGCAAAGCCCGGCGTGTACATGGGCTGGAAGCGCGCCGCTTCCATGGTCAGGATCTGGCGGGCGGCGCCAAAATCCAGCAGGATGGGCGATTCGTCTTCGCGCAGGTAGATGTTGCCGGGCTTGATATCCAGGTGCAGCAGCTTGTGGATATGCACTTCGCGCAGGCCGCTCATCAGGTCGTGGAAGACCTTGCGGATGAAGTGTTCGCGCAGCACCTTGGCGCGGCCTTGCTGGCGCGCGTGCAGGATGTGTTCCTGCAGCGTCTTGCCCAGCTCGTAGTTCATCACCATGTAGACGGTGGAATTCTCGCGGAAGAAATTCACCACGCGCACCACGCTGGGATGCGAAATCTTCGCCAGCGAGCGGCCTTCCTCGAAGAAATACTTGAGCCCCAGCCGGAACGACGCCGCGCTTTCCTCGGGCACCACGGGGATCAGTTCGCCGGGCTTGCGGCGTGCCAGCGACGACGGCAGGTACTCCTTGATCGCGACAGGGGAACCGGTCTCGTCGGTAGCCAGGTAGACGAAACTGAACCCCCCGCTGGCCAACTTCTTTACAATACGATAGTTGGACAGCAGCGTGCCGATGGGCAGCGGTGCGCTCTTTGGAGGTGATGCGCCCTTTGGCTCTGTCATAGGATTCGGGACCTTGATTGCCTCCGGATTGTCCTGACTAATCGATGACTTGTAAAGAACACAATAGCGGCCATTTTGGCCTCTCTTTTCGGCGTTCAACCAGCGTGGTTGCGGGGCTGCCGGCTCCCCAGGCTGTTTGAACCCAAGCGGCCAGATGGCCATTTCACGAGACTACTCAATGATCCACAGCATGACAGGCTACGGCCTGGCGACGCGCCAGGCGCCGCTGACGGACGCGCAGGGCGCGCCCACCGGCAGGACCGCATCCGTTTCGGTGGAGTTCCGCACGGTCAATTCGCGATTCCTCGACCTGTTTTTCCGGGCTCCCGAAGAATGCCGAGCCTTCGAGCCGGCGCTGCGGGAAATGCTCATGGCGAAGCTGTCGCGCGGCAAGCTGGAATGCCGCATCAACCTGCAGCGCGCCGATGCCGGCGCCGGCGGCACCACGCTGGCGCTCAACGATGCCTTGCTGGCGCAGATCCGCTCGATCGAGGCCACGGTAGCGGGCACCTTCACCGAGGCGGGCTCGCTGCGCATGGGCGAGATCCTGCGCTGGCCAGGCGTGCTGGTGGAACCCGAATTGTCGCAGGACGCCCTGCGCGAGGCCGTGACGGGCGCGGCCAAGGAAGCGCTGGGCCAGTTGCTGGAAGCGCGCCGCCGCGAGGGTGACGCGCTCAAGGCCACCTTGGACGAGCGCATCGAATCCATGCTGGCCATCGTCGAGCGCCTCACGCCCACCATCCCGCAACTGATCGCCCACCACCAGGACAAGCTCACCGAGCGCCTGCAGGAGGCCTTCAACCTGGTCGCGCCCGGCGGCATGCCCTCGATGAGCCGCGACGAAATCGGCGAGCGCATCCGCCAGGAAGCCACGGTCTACGGCATCCGCATCGATATCGCCGAAGAACTGTCGCGCCTGCAGGCCCACCTGAACGAAACCGGCCATATCCTCAAGAAGGGCGGGCAGGTTGGCAAGCGGCTCGATTTCATGATGCAGGAGCTCAACCGCGAAGCGAACACGCTTGGCTCCAAATCAGCGGCCAAAGAACTGGCCGATGCCGCCATGGAACTCAAACTGCTGATCGAGCAGATGCGAGAACAGATTCAGAACCTAGAATAATCATCATGAGTGAAACGTCGTCCCACGTCGCCATCGACACCGCCTACCCCGGCAACCTGTTCATGGTGGTGGCGCCTTCCGGCGCCGGCAAGTCCACCCTGGTCAACGCGCTGCTGGCGCAGGACCAGGCCATTCGCCTGTCCATCTCGCATACCACCCGCGCGCCGCGTCCCGGCGAGCAGGATGGCCGCGAATACCACTTCACGACCGTGGACGCCTTTCGCGCGGCGCGCGATCGCGGCGAATTCCTCGAGTGGGCGGAAGTACATGGCAACTACTACGCCACCTCGCGGGTGTGGATCGAGCAACAGATGGCCCAGGGCAACGATGTGCTGCTGGAAATCGACTGGCAGGGCGCGCAGCAGGTGCACCAGCGCTTTTCCAACGCCATGGAGATCTTCATCCTGCCGCCGTCGCTGCAAGCGCTCGAAGAACGCCTGAAAAAGCGCGGCCAGGACGAGCCCAACGTGATCGTGCGCCGCCTGCTGGCAGCCGGCAGCGAGATGGCCCACGCGTCCGAGTCGGACTATGTCATCATCAACGAGGTTTTCGAGCAGGCGCTCGAACAGCTGCGCAGCGTCATACGTGCTACCCGTCTGCGGTTTTCGTCGCAAAAAGCGCGTCATGCCGACCTCTTCATCGAGCTCGGTATTCATTGAGTCGGAGCGCGGCGGGAACGTTTCTTGCCGCGTGCTGTAAAATAGCCGGCATCGCATAAGGTTTTGTCCCGAGGTGGATTTGATATGGCGCGTATTACCGTCGAAGATTGTCTGAAACACATCCCGAATCGTTTCGAGCTCGCGCTCGCGGCGACCTACCGGGCCCGTCAGTTGGTGCAGGGTCACACTCCCAAGGTCGAGGCCAAGGACAAGCCCACGGTCGTGGCGCTGCGTGAAATCGCCTCGGGCCAGATCGGCATCGAGATGCTCAAGAAGGTACCGACCTGATTTACGGGCGGCGGTGGCCAGTCCTAGCAACGCGTACCTTTGCATTGAGACTCTGCTAACGTACCTGTTCGCGTACTTGCTTAACCAGCCAGATTACAGAAGCCGCCCACATGTCTTCCTCCCAGCCTTCCTCCCCTGTCGCGACGGCAAGCCCCACGGCCACGCCGGCGCGATCGCGCGGAGAAGCCCCTGGTGAGGCGAGTGGCGATGCAGTGCCACCCGTTCAGCGCAAGCGCGCCGCGCCCGGTCAGTCGAGCGTGACCGCGCGTACCGGCGCTCCCAATCTTCCCGATCCGCTTGGCAACGATGTGGTTGGCGAGCGGGCCGTTGCGCCCGCGATGGGCGCAGGCAAGGCAAGAGCCGCCCAGGCAGCGGCCGAAAGTGAGCTGAGCGAGGCGTCGCCGGGCGACGCGCTCTTCATCGACGCAGTGCTGGCGCAGTCCTACCGTCACTTCTTCGGCCCGACCTCGCAACCGGCAGTGCCCCCGCGCCAGCAGGTGATCTCGATCACCCGGCTGATGGAAAAGCTCGCTTACCTCAAGCCGGCGGACCAGGCGCACGTGCGCGAAGCCTTCCAGTTTTCGGACGAGGCTCACCTTGGCCAGTATCGCCAGAGCGGCGAGCCCTACATCACGCATCCTGTCGCGGTGGCGGAGCTGTGCGCCGACTGGAAGCTCGATGTCCAGTCCATCATGGCGGCGTTGCTGCACGACGTGATGGAAGACCAGGGCATCACCAAGAGCGAGCTGGCGGAAAAATTCGGCCCCAAGGTGTCGGAACTGGTCGATGGCCTGACCAAGCTGGACAAGCTCGAATTCCAGAGCCGCGAGCAGGCGCAGGCGGAGAGCTTCCGCAAGATGCTGCTGGCGATGGCGCGCGATGTGCGGGTGATCCTGGTCAAGCTGGCCGACCGCACCCACAACATGCGCACGCTCGATTTCGTGCCGCCGGAAAAGCGCCGGCGGATCGCGCTCGAAACCATGGAGATCTACGCGCCGATCGCGCATCGGCTCGGTCTCAACACCACGTACCGCGAACTGCAGGAACTGTCCTTCAAGGTCGGTTCGCCGTTCCGCTATGCCACGCTGGAAAAAGCGGTCAAGGCCGCGCGTGGCAACCGGCGCGAAGTGGTCAAGCGCATTCTCGAAACCGCGCAGAAGGCGCTGGGCGATGCCGGCATCGTGGCGGAGCTGTCGGGGCGTGAAAAGACGCTCTACAGCATCTACCGCAAGATGCACGACAAGCAGCTGTCGTTCTCGCAGGTGCTCGACGTGTATGGTTTCCGCGTGGTGGTGGAAACCCAGATGCACACCTATATGGCGATGGGCGCGCTGCACGGGCTCTACAAGCCCATGCCGGGCAAGTTCAAGGACTACATCGCCATTCCCAAGATCAACGGCTACCAGTCGTTGCACACCACGCTGGTGGGCCCGTTCGGCACGCCGGTGGAGTTCCAGATCCGCACCCGCGACATGCACCAGATCGCGGAAGCCGGCGTGGCCGCGCACTGGATGTACAAGCACCAGGCCGACCAGGCCAACGATATCCAGCAGCAGGCGCACCAGTGGCTGCAGTCGCTGCTCGATATCCAGAGCCAGACCGGCGATTCGCAGGAATTCCTCGAGCACGTCAAGATCGACCTGTTCCCGGATGCGGTCTATGTGTTCACGCCCAAGGGGCATATCCGCGCGCTGCCGCGCGGCGCCACCGCGCTCGATTTCGCCTATGCCGTGCACAGCGACCTCGGCAACCAGTGCGTGGCGGTCAAGATCAACAACGAGCTGCTACCGCTGCGCACCGAGCTCAAGAGCGGCGATATCGTCGAGGTGGTGACGGCGCCGTACTCCAAGCCCAATCCGGCCTGGCTGGCGTTCGTGCGCACCGGCAAGGCGCGCGCGGCCATTCGCCATTACCTCAAGACCACCCGGCTCGACGAAGCCATCCAGCTTGGCGAACGCCTGCTGGAGCAGTCGGCGCGACAGCTCGGCATCGAGCTCAGGGCGCTGCCGCAGTCGGTGTGGGACCGCATGGTGCAGTGGACCGGCAACAAGCACAAGGAAGACATCTTCGCCGACCTGGCGCTGGGGCGGCGCGTGCCGGCCGTGGTGGCCAAGCGCATGGAGATCCTGCTGCAGGAGCTCTCCGGCGATGTCGACAGCGCGCTGCTGGCGGCCGTGCAGACCTTCTCCGGCGAAGAAGCCCCGGCGGTGCCGATCACCGGCGACGAAGGCATGTCGATGATCTTTTCGTCATGCTGCCGGCCGATTCCCGGCGACTCCATCGTCGGCTACCTGGGCAAGGGCGAGGGCTTGCAGATCCACGTGCAGGACTGCAAGGTGGCCAAGCGCCTGCACAGCAAGGATCCGGAGCACTGGATCGACGTAATGTGGGCGAAGAAGACCACGCGCTCCTTCGATGTGTCGATCAAGGTGATGGTGCGCAACGTCAAGGGCATCGTCGCCCGCGTGGCGGCGGACCTGACCTCCGCGGACGCCAACGTGGCGCACGTGGCGATGGAGCAGCAGGAAGGCGGCCACCAGGAGGCCACCTACATGCAGTTCATCATCCAGGTGCAGAACCGCCTGCACCTTGCCAACGTGATGCGGGCGCTCCGGCGCAACCCCGACGTCATCCGCATCTTCCGCGACCGCAACGACGGCTGACGCTGCCGTCCCGCACGCATGCGCTGAGCCCGGCCGAGCCGGGCTCAGTGCTTTTCGGCTCGCGCGGCGGCGATCGGCTCCGCCTGCCTCTTGGGATAGCAGACTTTCAGGATATCGATCTGCTCCACCCCGGCCGGCGTGCGCAGGGGCACGGTATCGCCTTCGCGCGCCTTGAGCAGCGCGCGCGCGATCGGCGAGATCCAGCTCACGTGGTTGCTGTCCAGGTCGACCTCGTCCGTGCCGACGATCGTCACGGTGGTTTCCTCGCCCGCCTGGTCGGCGTAGGTGACCGTGGCGCCGAAAAAGATCTGGTCGTTGTCGCCCTGCAGGGAGGGATCCACCACCTCGGCCTTCTCCAGGCGCTTGGTCAGGAAGCGGATGCGGCGGTCGATCTCGCGCAGGCGCTTCTTGCCGTAGTGATAGTCGCCGTTCTCGGAGCGGTCGCCATTGGACGCGGCCCATGAAACGATCTGGACCACCTCCGGGCGCGCCACGTCGATCAGGTTCATCAGTTCATCGCGCAGGCGCTGGTAGCCTTGCGCCGAGATGTAGTTCTTGGTGCCGGGTGGCAGCGGGGCGGCGCCTTCGGGAAGGTCGTCGTCCTCGTCGCCGGGTGACTCTTTGACAAATGCCTTGTTCATGATCCGATCACATCTACGGGGCTGTCATTATAGGAAGCGGCGGCCTGCCGGAGGGAAAAGCAAAAAAAGTGGGGCAGGGGGGTTCCCAAACTTCAAAAGTACGTTATAATTTCTTTCTCGAGTGCGGCTGTAGCTCAGTTGGATAGAGTACTTGGCTACGAACCAAGGGGTCGTGGGTTCGAATCCTGCCAGCCGCACCACTCATTGCGAAAAGAGCTTCCAGAAATGGAAGCTCTTTTTCATTTCCGCTTCCGCTTTCGGCTCCTGATCCGGATCCGCCTGCTTTCCGGATCCGGGTCTGACCATTCTACGGCGTTCCGCCGCGCGTCGACGGGAATGGCCGCGATTGAGACTTGTCTCATCGTGCGCCGGGCTTCCTGCCGCTAATCTTTGTTCCGGTGCGCATCCGTGCGCGTTCATAACCGGATCGCTCTCTTGCTGCTGTTTCCCGACCTGCCGGGCGGAGCGATCGCGCTTTCCTCTGGAGAGTCTTGCGATGCGATCATTGCCGTGGTTTGTCTGTGCCGCCGTGCTCGCCGTAGTGGCCGGTGCCGCATGCCGTTGGCGCAAGCCGGACATGCCGCGAACCGCGTTGCCGTCAGCGGCGAAGCGCCGGCCTGGCTCGCAAGGCTGCGCCTGTAGTCAGGCGCTCGAGGGCAAGCCAGCGCCAGCCACCGGCGAGCGCACGCGCAGTTTGCTGGTGGGCCTTTTGCACGATGCGCGGTTGACCCTTAACGTCAGCACCCTTGCCACCGGCGTGGATCCGCGCACGCAGGCGGGCTTGCTGGCTACCGACTGGCATATCCATACCGCAGGCGAGGCACGGGGCACGCTGGCGTGGCTGCTCGAGGAAGGGCATCGCGCGCTGTATCCGCAGGTTTGCCGGATCTTGTTCTCGGTGCCGCGCGCGGCGCGCGAGCGGGAGATCGTGCTGCTCGATGATCGCTTCGATCCGGTGCGCCTGGCCCGCTGCATCGACAATCTCGAGCGCGCCATGCCGGACCTGCGCGCGAGCCGCCTGCTTGGCTCGCGGGTCGACCTGGCGCGCGGCGTGCTGGCCTGGGACATGAGCCGGGCGATTCATGTCGCGCGGGCCGCCTACGACTGCGGCATGCAAACCGAAGCGCAGGCCTGGGCCGTGATCGAGCAGGCCGCGTCGCAGGTCTTCGCGCAGATGGCGTCCTGGCAGGAGGTTGCGGTGAGCTACCTGCTGGGCCGCGCGATGTGGGCCGGGCCTGGCGCCGGGCTGCAGCGGCAGCTAACGTTTGTCCGGCATTGCCTCGAGGATTCGGATGGCCCCTTGCGCGACGTGCGCTATCGCGCTGCGCGCCATGGTATGTAGGCGCGTGCCGTCTTGCGGGGCTGAGGCCGGCGGCATAGGCTGGTTCAGGAGGGCGCAGGGCGCCAGGCGCTATGCTTCATGCTCGCGGCAAGAATCAGGGAGGATCCAATGAGCAATGCGGACTGGCGGGTGGAGGCGTATCGGGGCATGGACGTCTATGTGCTTGTATCGAAGCCGGGAGGCAACGGCATCCCGGCGTTGGGCAAGGTTGCCCAGTGGGGGTACGAGGTGCGCGTTTGCCAGGAGGGTGCGGATCCGTCCGATGCCGGCGACATCGAGCGCTTGTCAGGCGACGGCGCGCAGTTTGCTACCCGGCACGCTGCCGAAGTCGCGGCCTTTGCTGCTGCCTATCAGCTTGTGGACAAGCTCGTGGGGCCGGTGACGGACTAGTGGGCGTGTCGCCTTTGCTTGCGGGAAAGGCGGAAGTGCGCCGTAGTGCATGCCGGCGAAGGCGCCGCTTTGCGGGTTATAGCGTCCTTCGAGACCAAGCTCGAAGCGCTGGATCAGGTGAACCGTTACCTGAAAGACATGCTGGAGCCGGAAGACGGTGAGGCGCGCGCAGGCCGGTGCGCTTGACGGCGGGCCAAAAGCAGGGCTCAAGGCAGGGTCCTGTGGCGGCTCCTTTCACGATGGCGTCACAAAGCGATTGCAATGCGCGGCAGGATCCACCATAATCCGGCCTCTCGGACGCGGGGTGGAGCAGTTGGCAGCTCGTCGGGCTCATAACCCGAAGGTCGCAGGTTCAAGTCCTGCCCCCGCAACCAAAGACCCTTTCCGGTCTTCCGAGACCTAGCCTCCGGGCCGTTCTGGCCAAGTTCTGCAAATTTCCAAAGATTCGAAACCCGTGCATTGCCCGGGACAAGTTCGCATTGCGTGCGCCCTGGCTCGTGCTGTTCAGCGTCGCCCGCGGCCGCCTCCACCTCCGCTGCGTCCGCCTCGCGCTCCCCCCGTGCCTCCCCAGCCGCCCCCATGGTAGTAGCCGTGCGCCATGCCGGCATGGTGGGGATAGCCGCCGTAATATCGCGGCCCGCCCGCGTGGTAGCCGGGGCCGCGATAGTAGCCATAGGCGCGATAGCCACGATAACCGTGATAGCTGCCGTAACCGTAGTAGAAGGCGGGACTGTAGAACCCGCCGTAGTAGGGCAGTGCGTAGTCGTACCCGTACCCGTAGCCGTAAGTGCCAGGAGGATAGACTACGCTGCCGTCGTAGAACCCATAGGTATCGTAGGGGTTGTAGGGGGTGTAGCTGTCGTAGGGGTCGTAGTAAGGAAAGCCGGCGCACGCGCCCACGCACAGCACGGTCACTGCTAACAACAAGCGGAGCAAGGCGCGGTGCATGGAGTTTCTGGTTCACCAACGGATCGCGCCCGGCGGGTGCCGGGCGATAGCAATTTGAGATTGTGATCCGCCGGGAGGCTCACTGTCACGCTGGCTCGCGCACGCACAGCGCTCGCCAGAGATTCAGGCCGGCGCCCGGGCCAGTTCGGCCGCGCGCGAAAACGTGTCGCGCACCTGAGGCTGGCCTTCGCGCTCGGCTGCCTCGGACCGCGCCGTCAAGCGCTCGATCAGTACGCTCAGGTTATTACCCTCCGGGGCAGTCTTGCTCGCGCCGCACTGATCGACGGCCTCGCGCACTACCTGTCCGAGTTCCTCGTTCACATCCGCGCCGTCGAAGGCGCTGATCGACAGGGCGGAAATCTGCTCGAGGTAGAGGTTGACCAACGCTTCGTCGTGTACCGGTTCGGGCATTTCCGTCTCCTTGGCAAAATGGGCTGGGTGCAATCCATTGTAGTAGGCCGCATGTCCGACGCATGTCGGCACGCGGCCTACAGGGCGGCTCCCTCGCGCAGGGCTTGCGTCAGGTCAAGGCACGTGGATGTTGATAATGATTCTTATTTGTAAGAGCGCGGGCTTTCTCTTACAATCGGCGCTCGCCTGGGGCACGGCAAGGTGCTCCTGGCCAACTGTCTTGCCGAGGTAATCGAAATCATGATGCTGCAGATCCCCGATGTGCTGACAAAGGCGCAGGTAGCCCAATGCCGCGCCTGGATGGACGCGGCGGAATGGACCGACGGCAACGCCACTTCCGGTCACCAGTCGGCCCTGGCCAAGCGCAACCTGCAACTGCCCGAAGGCTCGCCCGTGGCGCGCCAGGTGGGCGACCTGATCCAGGACGCGCTGGGCGCCAATCCGCTCTTTATCTCGGCCGCGCTGCCGCTCAAGGTCTATCCACCCTTGTTCAACCGCTATGAGGGCGGGCATGCGTTCGATAACCATATCGATAACGCGATCCGCCACCTGCGCGGCACCAACTTCCGCGTGCGCAGCGACCTCTCTGCAACGCTGTTCCTGACGGAGCCGGAAGACTACGATGGCGGCGAGCTGGTGGTGGAGGATACCTACGGGCAGCAACGCGTGAAGCTGCCAGCGGGGCACATGGTGCTGTACCCGGCCACCAGCCTGCACCATGTCAGCCCGGTTACGCGCGGCGCGCGCGTGTCGTCATTTTTCTGGATTCAAAGCATGGTGCGCGACGAGGGCCAGCGTTCGGTACTGTTCGAGCTCGATACGCAGATCCAGCGGGTCGGCCAGGCCCTGGGACACAAGGACGCGGCCGTGGTGGGGCTGACCGGCGTGTATCACAACCTGCTGCGACGCTGGGCCGACGCGTGAGCGGCGACGTGGGGAATGAGGAAGACGGGGGGGAGGGGGCGAAGCGGGGAAGGGGATGTTGAGGCGGGATGCCGAGGCTTGATACTCGCGAATCGCCGGCATCGGCCAGCCATTCGCGATTCACTGTGCAACGAGGCTAACGGCGATCCCGATGCTGCGGCGGTAACGGGACCATGGCTACGCGTCGTCGCGCGGGCTTGAGCGCACGCTGCATCGGCCAGAATACGTATTGGGTATGCGGGTCCATCGGCTTGCCGAAGTAGGACACCCACACCTGCACGCCCTGTTCGGTTTCTGCGACGATGGCAGCCACTGCGCGGGCTGCGACTGCGGGAGATTTGAGCAAGGTGGCCAGTGCTTCGACACCTTGGACCACGTGGTGCTTGACACCACCGAACCATGCATATTGACGCATGGCAGATAACAAACGCTCGGTCATGAACTCTAGTGTTTGGTTGGTAGTAATGATCAGACTGGAGCTTACACGCTTTGTTCAGTGCCGATCGATGGGACCTGTCTATCGCTTACCCTGAGTCATCGGATGTCCCAACCGCGGGCGGCCGGCCTTCTTGTCTGTTGTCATTGCGTCATTGCGCTAGTGCCGATCGGCCAGCGCATTGACAACGCAAGGGCCGAGGATTAGCGTCATCAACAGGAACATCCGACCCTTGAAGCCTTCCTGGGAGCTTGCCGATGACCGAAGACATGCTGCTGCAACTGATGGTGGAAGTCGAGAAGGAAGACCCGATCGACTATGCCGATCTGCCCTTCGACGACGCCACGCTGCGCGCGTTGGTGTGCCGTCTGGTGGCGCAGCGCTCCAGCGCCATGGAGACGGCCGGCATGCCGGTGGACGCGTTGCTGGCTACCATGTGGGCCTCCACCGCCAAGCTGGTGCTGGAGAATATGGTGCTTAACGCGCGCCTGCTGACGCTGCAGGGTTTGCCGGATGACGCCAACGCGCTGATCGACCGCATCGCCCGGCAATCCCGCGGCACGCCCTGAGCCGAGTCCGCCCGCAGGCGGCTCCGGCCGCTTGTGCCGCCGATCCGAAGTGATGGATCGACATGTGGTGCATCGTTATCATCCAGCAGGGCGCCTCCCATTTCGATACACTACGGGTTTTCGCCCCCGACACCGTCGCGTTGCCCGCGTAAGCGACTGCGCGCGGTACTGCTGATATGGAGGATTTCGGGTGATCAAGTGGATAATCGTCGCGGCGTACCTGGGAGCGATCCTGTACGTGCATTTCCGCGGCAAGGTGAGGCTGCGCATCTGGCGCCAGTTGCTCGACCATTCGGCCCTGGTGGCCCCGGTCAACTGCTTCATGTATGTATTCTCCGGCGTGCCGCGCACGCCCTACATCCCCGTCGAGCGCTTTCCCGAACTCGAGAAAATCCGCGCCGCCTGGCCGGAGATTCGCGATGAAGGCCTGGCCCTGGCTGCCATGCGCAAGATCAAGGCCGCCGACAAGAACGACGATGCCGGTTTCAACTCGTTCTTCAAGTACGGCTGGAAGCGTTTCTACCTGAAATGGTACGAAGCCCGCCATCCCTCGGCCGAGGTCCTGTGCCCGCGCACGGTGGAGCTGCTCCGTGGCTTGCCGAGCGTGAAGGCGGCGATGTTCGCCGAGCTGCCGCCCGGTGGCAAGCTGAACCCGCACCGCGATCCGTTCGCGGGTTCGCTGCGTTATCACCTGGGCCTGGCCACGCCTAACGACGACCGCTGCTTTATCGAGGTCGACGGCGAGCGCCATAGCTGGCGCGATGGCGAGGGCGTGGTGTTCGACGAGACCTACCTGCACTGGGCGGAGAACAAGAGCGACAGCAACCGCCTGATCCTGTTCTGCGACATCGAGCGTCCGATGCGCTTCGGCTGGGCCGGCAAGATCAACCGCTGGCTGGGCCGCAAGGTCATGACCGCGGCGAGCTCGCCCAATGAAGAGTCCGACCAGACCGGCATGATCAACCGCCTGTTCCGCATTGTCTGGCTCGGCGGCCAGTATCGCCGGCGTTTCAAGGCGTGGAGCCGGCCGGCTTACTACGTGGTCAAGTTTGGCCTGATCGCCGCTGGCGTGGCGCTGATCGTGTACCTCTAACGCTGTAACGTGCAAAATGAAAGGGCCGGCTGATGCCGGCCCTTTCATTTGCACATCGGCGATTGGCTATCGACGCCGCCGCTCCAGCTCGTCGTCGAGCGCCTCGCAATGGGCGCGCTTGGCCTGGTACATGCGGGTGTCGGCCAGCTTGACGGCATCGCTCAGGCGCTCACCTGCGCTGCAGCTTGCCGTGCCGATCGACAGGCTGAGCGCGGTGCCCGGATAGAACTGGTTGTTGAGCTCCACCACCTGGTGGATCTGCTCGACCACCGTGGCCACGCCGCGCTCGTCGCGCGCCGGCAGCAGCACCATGAATTCGTCGCCCCCGACCCGCGCCACGCAGACCTGATCGCCCACGGCCTTCTTCAGCGCCTCGCCGGTACGGCGCAGGAGCGCATCGCCGTCGCCGTGGCCGAGCTGATCGTTGACCTGCTTCAGGCCATTCAGGTCGACCGCGATCACGCTGACCGGCCACGGGCCCTTGCGTCCCAGCCGCGCGAGCTCGTCTTCGTAGTAGGCGCGGTTGTAGAGCTTGGTCAGCACGTCGTGCTTGCCCAGGAACTCGACATAGGCCTCGGCCTTCTTGCGCGCGGTGATGTCGGTCAGCGACACCAGCACCTGGTCCCATTCCGCCTCGCAGCCGGGGAACACCGACCACTGCATGAACACGTCCACGGCCCGGCCATCCAGCGCATAGTTGATGACTTCGCGCTGCTGCCAGAGCTTCTCGTTCCAGAGGTCAATCAACTGCTCGGCGAACTGGATGCGCATATTGTCGCGGAACACATCGCCCAGGCGCGAGAGCAGCTCTGCCTTGGTTGACGCGCTGAACATCAGCAGGGTTTGCTGGTTGACGTCGAGCACGCGGATTTCCTGCATGCAGCGCGAAATGAAATCCGGATGCACGTTGAGGAAGGTGCGGAAGTCCGTGATGCCCGCACCGCGGACTTCATCCAGCAGTACCTTGACCGCGCTGAAATCCTCGACCCACAGCGAGACCGGCGAATGCTCGAACAGGCCCAGCGCGTATTGCTCGCTGCGGCGCAGCCCGCGCTCGGTGGCCACGCGCGCGGTAATGTCCTCGATCGACAGCAGCACGCGTTCCCAGCTTGCCTCAAAGCCGGGCATGACGGTGGCATCCAGGCGGATGTCCAGCCGCTTGCCTTCCAGCGTGTAGTTGACGGTCTGGCTGGAAAAGCGCAAGCCGCCGTCCCACAGCTGGCCGAGTTCCTCGACGTGCTGGTCGAACATATCGTCGCGAAAGACGGTGTCGAGGTTATTGACGAGATCGGCGAGGTCGGCGGCGCGAAAGAGGTCCAGCGTGCGCTGGTTCACGTCCAGCACGCGGATCCGTGCCGAGCAACGCGCGACTTGTTCCGGATTGGCGCGCAGGTGGCTGCGCAGGTCGGTCACGCCCTGCGCGCGCAGGGCCTGGAAGTGTTCGCGCACGGCGCTGAAGTCTTCCAGCCACAACGAGACTGGCGCCAGCTGGAACAAGGCCTTGTATTCGTTATCGATCCGCTGCGTGTCGGTCGTTGCCATCAATGCGTCTTTTCCCAATCCCTATCCCCATCCCAATCCTGTTCGGCGCGGGCCAGGGCTGGCACGCGTGTGGCGCGGCTGGCTTTGTGCCGCCTCGGATTTGCCGGGGCCGCCGCCATGCTCGCTACGAGCGATAGCATAGGGCAGCAGGGGAGGGAATGGATAGCGTGTGGCGTAAAAACCCACACACGGCGCCCGCCGGCGCGTCAGCCCCGGCGGGAGAGCTCGGCGATGCGCGCGGGGGCGTAACGGTGCTGCGCGTTTTCCTGCTCGGCGATCAATTGCAGCGTGGCCGCCTGCAACAGCGAGCCGGCGGTCAGGTGCAAGGCCAGGGTGCGTAGTTCATCGAGCTTGCCGCTGGCAGCGGAGTTGGCATGAGTCATCTCAGTCAAGGTCTGGACAGGAACCCGGCCGATGGTATCGGTAAGCCGGGTGAGCCTGCTTTGTCCCTGGTCATGCTCCGTGCGTGCGGCATTGTCTTTGGTGTCCTGGCCAGCTCTGGCATCGGTGCGCGCCACGCGATGCGCCGGGTCGGCGCGGCGGGCGGTGCATAGGCGCAGGGCGGAGCCCACGGTCTCGATGGCGAGCGGGAGGGAGGGGTGCGGCATCTTGTTCTCCTTGGAGCGCGGCCTGCCGGTTTCGGCAATGTTCGCAAGGATGCCGGCCCGGTCCGCCGCCGCCTAGCGCGCTGCGATGAACGGCGCGATGCTAGGAGCGAATGGTGGCGCGAGGCGACGGATGTGGCGCGCCAGGCCCGTCGCCAGCCATCCAGCATCGGCCGCTATGGCTTGTCCGCCAGGCGCGCCACCACCGCAGCGAGCTTGCGCAACGCCCGCTCGATCTCCGGCGTGAACGGCGTGCCGCAATTGAGCCGCAGGAAATGGTCGAAGCGGTTGGAGTTGGAGAACATCACCCCGGGCACGACCCGGATGCCGGCCGCCATGGCCTGGTCGAACACGGCCTCGGACGGGACCGAGCCCGGCAGCTCGACCCACAGGTGCAGGCCGCCGTTCGGGTTGGAGGCGCGCGTGCCCGCTGGAAACTCGGCGGCAATCGCTTGCACCACCTGCGCGCGCTGGCTGCGCAATTGCTCGCGCAGGCGCCGCAGGTGCCGCTCGAATGCGCCGGAACCCATGAACTCGGCCGCCGCCATCTGCGCCAGCAACTCATTGGGCCGCGACTGGCTGTACTTGAGCATTTCCACGCGCGCCTGCCACTTGCCCGCGGCGATCCAGCCCAGCCGCATGCCGGGCGCCAGGATCTTGTGCAGCGAGGCGCAATGGATCACGCCGCCGCTGCGGTCCCAGGCCTTGAGGGCGGCCAGCGGCGCGTCGCTGTCCGCCAGCGCGCAGAAGCAGTCGTCCTCGATCAGCGCGATGGCGCGTGCCTCGCACCAGGCCACCAGTTGCGCCTTGTTGGCGTCCGGCATGATGCTGCCCAGCGGATTCTGCAGGTTCGGCACCACCACCACGGCGCGGATGTTGTCGTAGGTCTGCGCCGCCAGCTCCAGCGCTTCGAGCGAGATGCCGGTCTGCGGGCTGCTGGGAATCTCCAGCGCGCGCATGCCCAGGCTTTCGAGGATTTGCAGCAGGCCGTAATAGGTGGGCGACTCCACGGCAATCACGTCACCGGGCTGCGCCACCGCGCGCAGCGCGAGGTTGAGCGCCTCGGTGCAGCCGTGGGTCACCAGGATATCTTCCGGCGCTACCGTGATGCGCGAGAGCAGCGCGTTGCGCGCCAGCACGGCGCGAAAGGCCGGATGGCCGCCGGCGTCGGCCGCGCTGCCGAACAGTTGCGGGTGAAGGCGCAGCGCGCGCGCCGCCGCATTGCGCAGGCCTTCCGCCGGGTACAGCGCGGGCGCGCCGCAGGCGCCGGCAAAGTTCACCGCGACCGGTTGCTGGCGTCCGCGCGCGGTGATGGCGGAAATGCGCTCATGGATGCCCACGTATTGCGCGGGGTCCGGCAGCGCGGCGACCGGCTCCTCGATCGGCGCCAGCGGCTTGTGCCGGCGGTGCCGCACGAAGTAGCCCGAGCGCGGCCTGGCCTCGAGCAGGCCATCGCTTTCCATCTGCCGGCAGGCCTGCAGCGCGGTGGACAGGCTCACGCCGTGCAGCTCCATGAGCGTGCGCACGGAGGGCACGCGGTCCCCCGGCTTCAGGACGCCGGTTTCAATGGCGTGCAGGTAGTGCTGGGCAAGCTGGCGGTAGAGCGGGACGGATTCCATGCGGCATGGTGACGCGGCGGCGGCCGGCGCAACAGATACAGATAGGGGGCTTCTGTATCGTAACAGATGGTCTGTCATGCCTCTGTTACGGTTCACAAGCCATTGGCGTGTGCCTGTTTTGGCCCGGCCCGCATCGGTAGTCTGGAACCCTGTCAAAGCCAGGGAGCCGGCATCATGCAAAGCTATCGTTCAGACCCGACCATCCCCACTGTCCAGCCTGTACAGCCTACACGCGCCATGCTGGCTGGCGCTGAGCCGCAAGCCCAGGCGCTCGACCTGGAAAGCAGCCGCGTGCTGCGCTTCCATGCCAAGGCCGGCACGACCCTTTGCGTGCTGGAGGGCGAAATCGAACTCACCGAGGCGCCGCGCTGGCTGGCCGGCACCGTTTGGCGCCAGCCGCGCCGCCTGCCGGCCGGCAGCGTGGTGGCGCTGTCGCCGGGCTGGGTAGAAGTGCTAGCCCGTCAGGCCGCCTTGCTGCGGCTGCAGGCCCCCGCGGCAAGGCCCTGGTGGAATCGCTGGCTGCGGCTGGCGCAGGCATGAATCCATGGAGAGCAACACGATGGGATCGTCCATATCGACGTGCCCGCCACGCTGGCCGACGGCGCGCAGACCCAGCACCTTGGCGACCTCACCTTCCCGGTGCTGCGCCGCCTGGTGGACGATGTGGTCACGGTCAGCGACGCAGAGCCGGTCGAGGCCATGGCCTTCTTCGCCGGGCGCATGAAGATGATGGTCGAGCCGACCGGCTGCCTGGCCGGGACAGCCGCCTTGGGGCGGTCAGTCCTGGTGGTCGTGCGCGCTCAGCATGGCATGGGCCACCAGGTCCAGGGCGGGCCGGGTGTCGCCGTTCTTGTCGGTCCAGACCTTGGGCGTGAGGCTACCCGACAGCGCCACCGACTCGCCATCCTCCAGCGCCAGCAGGCCTGCGCGCACCTTGTCGGCAAACGCGATCACGTTGACGATGACGGTGTCGCCATCGTTGATCGCGGCCTTGAGCTTGGCGGTCACGTACTGGCTGCCGCCCTGGCCGGTACGCTCGCTGGCGTGGCCGTGGAGCCGGCCGCTGACTAGTGCGTCGATCATCTTGCTTCCTTCCTGGTCTGTTCTGTTCTGTTGGGCACGCTGGCGTTGGGCACGGTAATGCCTTGCCGGGGTGCGGAAGATCTCACAATTTAGCGGTCTCGTGGCAGAGAATGCGGACCCTGGCCCTAAAAACGATAAAATTGCGGTCCGGCCAGCCCGACGCTCAACCAGAGTGCAGTCAGCGCCCCTTCCAGGGCCGACCCACCGGCCGCAGAATTCCAGGTTCCCATGCTACGTCTAAGTGAAGTCAAACTCCCGCTCGACCATGCCGAGAGCGATCTCAAGGCCGTGGTCCTCGCCCGCCTCGCCGAGCTCGGCGTCAAGGCCGATGGCCTGACCGGGTTCACCGTGTACCGCCGCGCGCACGATGCCCGCAAGCGTTCCGATATCAAGCTCACCTACATCATCGATATCGCGGTGAAGGACGAAGCCGCGGCGATCAAGCGCATGGCCGGCAAGCCGAACTGGAGCGTGACGCCGGACATGGCCTACCGCTTCGTCGCGCAGGCGCCCGCGCCGGGCACCACGCTGCGCCCGGTGGTGATCGGCATGGGCCCGTGCGGGCTGCTGGCCGGGCTGATCCTGGCGCAGATGGGCTTCAAGCCGATCATCCTGGAACGCGGCAAGGAAGTGCGCGAGCGCACCAAGGACACCTTCGGCCTGTGGCGCAAGAGCGTGCTCAACCCCGAGTCCAACGTACAGTTCGGCGAGGGCGGGGCCGGCACCTTCTCTGACGGCAAGCTCTACAGCCAGATCAAGGACCCGAAGCATTACGGCCGCAAGGTGCTTGACGAGTTCGTCAAGGCCGGCGCGCCGGAAGACATCCTCTACCTCGCGCGCCCGCACATCGGCACGTTCCGCCTGGTGAGCATGGTGGAGAAGATGCGCGCCGAGATTTTCTCGCTCGGCGGCGAGATCCGCTTCGAGACCCGCGTCGAGGACGTCGACATCGAGGGCGGCAAGATGCGCGGCCTGACGCTGTCCAACGGCGAGTACCTGCAGGCCGACCACGTCGTCCTGGCGGTCGGCCACAGCGCGCGCGACACCTTCGAGATGCTGCACGAGCGCGGCGTGTTCATGGAGGCCAAGCCGTTCTCGCTGGGTTTGCGCATCGAGCACCCGCAGGGCATGATCAACAGCAGCCGCTTTGGCAAGTTCGCTGGCAACAAGCTGCTGGGTGCCGCGGACTACAAGGTGGTGCACCACGCCAGCAACGGCCGCGCTGTGTATAGCTTCTGCATGTGCCCGGGCGGCACGGTGGTGGCCGCGGCCTCGGAGCCGGGCCGCGTGGTCACCAACGGCATGAGCCAGTACATCCGTGCCGAGCGCAACGCCAATGCCGGCATCGTGGTGGGCATCACGCCGGAGGATTTCCCCGGCGGCCCGCTGGCCGGCATCGCCTTCCAGCGCCACTGGGAAGAGCGCGCGTTCGAGCTTGGCGGGCGCAACTACAATGCGCCGGCCCAGCTGGTGGGCGACTTCATCGCGCGCCGGCCTTCCACCGCGATGGGCTCGGTCGAGCCTTCGTACAAGCCGGGCGTCACGCCGACGGACCTGTCCACCGCGCTGCCCGACTACATCATCGAAGCCATCCGCGAAGCGCTGCCCGAACTCGACAAGAAGATCGCTGGCTTTGCCATGCATGACGCGGTGCTGACCGGCGTGGAAACGCGTACGTCATCGCCGTTGCGCATCCGCCGCAAGGATAACTACCAGAGCATGAACGTGGAAGGCCTGTACCCGGCCGGCGAAGGCGCCGGCTATGCGGGCGGCATCTACTCCGCGGCCATCGATGGCATCGAAGTGGCCGAGGCCGTGGCATTGAGCATCGTCAACGGCAAGGCGGGCTGAACGGGTTTTAGCCTGCGGCAGGCCTGGCAGCTTCCAGCCAGGCCGCAGCCCCCAGCCCGGCCGCGCGCCCGCTGGCAAAGCAGGCGGTCAGCAGGTAGCCGCCGGTGGGCGCCTCCCAGTCCAGCATTTCGCCGGCGCAGAACACGCCCGGCACGGCGCGCAGCATCTGATGCGCGTCCATCGCCTCGAACGCGACGCCGCCCGCGCTGCTGATCACTTCATCGATCGGGCGCGCGCGCAGCAGGCGCAAGGGCAGCGCCTTGATCGCCGCCGCCAGCCGCGCGGGATCGGCAAATTCCTCCTTTGACAAGCACTCACGCAGCAGCCCGGCCTTCACGCCGGTGATGCCCAGCTTGCTCTGCAGGTGGCTCGACAGCGAGCGCGCGCCGCGCGGGCGCTGCACCGCTTCGGCCACGCGTTCGGCAGACAGGCCCGGCGCCAGGTCGAGATGGATCGTAGCCGCGCCGGTGGCTTCCAGCAGGTCGCGCATTGGCGCGCTCAATGCATAGACCAGGCTGCCCTCGATACCGCCGGCGGTGATGACGAACTCGCCCTGGCGATAGTGCTCCACGCCATCGCGGTCGCGCAGCCCGAGGGCCACGGCTTTCAACGGATGGCCGGCAAAGCGCGTGTGGAAGTGCTCGCTCCAGGCTACGTCGAAGCCGCAGTTGGCGGGGCGCAAAGTGGCGATGTCCACCCCGCGTGCTGCCAGCAGTGGTACCCATGCGCCGTCGGAGCCCAGGCGCGCCCAGCTGCCGCCGCCAAGCGCCAGCACCGTGGCATCGGCATGAACCAGCCGCTCGCCATCCGGCGTGGCAAAGCGCAGCTTGCCCGATGCATCCTCCCAGCCGCGCCAGCGATGCCGCATATGGAACTGCACGCCGGCTTCGCGCAGGCGATGCAGCCACGCGCGCAGCATCGGCGCGGCCTTCATGTCGGTGGGGAAGACGCGGCCCGAACTGCCGACGAAGGTCTCGATGCCGAGCCCGTGCACCCAGTCGCGCAGCGCTTGCGGATCGAAGCCAGCCAGCAGCGGCGCGATCTGCGCGCTGCGCTTGCCATAGCGCCCGAGGAAGGGCTGTGCCGCTTCGGAATGCGTGAGGTTCATGCCGCCGCGGCCGGCCATCAGGAATTTCCGGCCGACCGAGGGCATGGCGTCGTACACGTCCACGCGCAATCCACGCGCCGCCAGCACTTCGGCCGCCATCAGGCCGGCCGGCCCGCCGCCGATGACGGCGACGCTGGCGGTGGAGGCGGAAGCGGTGGAAGAGGGCATGGCTTGAATCCGGGGAAACGCAGTCGATCGGGGAATGCTGGCCGCGTGGAGATGCTGCCTGCGGCGGATCGGATTATATAGGTCGGCCCTTCGCCGGGGCTCAGGCGGGGGGCTGCTAAGATGGCCCCTTTGCCTATTTCGCGCGCGCCACCGGTTTGCTGCATCTGTCCATGTCCCTGTCGTCCACTTTCTCATTGCCTCGATCCGCCGCGCGCGCCCTCGTGCCGGTGCTACTGAGCCTGCTGGCCGCCATGCAGCCAGCGCTCGCGCAGGAGACCGCGCAAGGGCTGCAGGAAAAGGCGATGAAGGGTGATTTCCTGTCGCAGCGCAACCTGTCGTACTGCCTGCAGTCCGGCTGCCTCGGGCTGGAGCGCGACCGCGTCAAGGCCTGCATGTGGCGCAAGGTGATCGTGCTGTCCGGCGAGCGCCATGTCACCGACCTGGATACCGCCAACCTGGAGTACGTCTGCGGCAAGCTGGGCACGGCCGAGCGCGATGCGGCCATGCGCCAGGCCGAGGCGCTGGCCAAGCAGATCTACGGGCCGCGGCGCTGAGCGGCTTTGGCGTGCCTGGGCGGGAGGCTAAAATAGCGGTTTAGCGCCGCCACTCATCGCCATGCCCACCGCTTCGCCATCCACCCAGTCCGTCATAGACGCTACCCAGCAATGGCTGGAGCGCGCGGTGATCGGCCTCAACCTGTGCCCTTTCGCAAAGGCTGTGCACGTGAAGCGGCAGATCCGCTATGCGGTGAGCGATGCCACCGATACCGAGGGCGTGCTGACCGATCTCGAGACCGAGCTGCGCATGCTGGCCGAGGCCGACCCCGCCGAGATCGACACGACCCTGCTGATCGTGCCGCATGCGCTGGCGGAGTTTCTCGACTACAACGATTTCCTCTACTTCGCCGAGCGTTTGCTCAAGAGCCTGCGCCTGGCGGGCGTCCTGCAGATTGCGAGCTTCCATCCGCACTACGAGTTCGGCGGCAGCGAGCCGGACGACATCGAGAACTACACCAACCGCGCGCCTTACCCCATCCTGCACCTGCTGCGCGAAGACAGCATCGCACGGGCCGTGGCGGCCTTTCCCGATGCGTCGGACATCTACGAGCGCAACCAGGAAACCATGCGCCGCCTCGGCCATGACGGCTGGCGCAGGCTGATGACCGAGGCCGGCGGGCAATAAATCTGGCAATAGGCCGGGTAATAGGCTGGGTAATAGGCTGGGTAATAGGCTGGGTAATAGGCCGGGCAATAAAAAACGCGCCGCATCGGCGGCGCGTGGAGGCGGGCTCGGGAACGCCTCAGCCGGCAGCCGCGGCTGCCGGCTCGCCAGCATGGTCCTGCGTATAGAAGCGCGATTCCATCTCTTCCAGTCCCAGCGTGCGCAGCACTTCACCCAGCCGCTCGGCCGGGCGGCGGCGCGGCAGGTCCTTGTACTGCGCGATGATCAGTTCGTTCTTCATCGAGTGCTCCCAGCCCACCAGTTCGGTCACGCTGACCTGGTAGCCGTGGGCCTCCAGTTGCAGGCAGCGCAGCACGTTGGTCACCTGGCTGCCGAACTCGCGCGTATGCAGCGGATGGCGCCAGATCTCGGTCAGCGGATTGCCGGCCAGCAGTTGGCCCTTGTGCTTGCGCAGCACGCCGGCCACCTCGGCCTGGCAGCATGGCACCACCACGATGTACTTGGCGCGTTTTTCCAGCGCGAAGCGGATCGCATCGTCCGTGGCCGTGTTGCAGGCGTGCAGTGCGGTGACGATGTCGATGGTGGGCGGCAGTTGATCCGACGTGATGGAGTCCGCCACCGACAGGTTCAGGAACGACATGCCCTTGAAACCCAGCCGGCTGGCTAGCTCCTGCGAGCTGCGCACCAGCTCCTCGCGCGTCTCGATGCCGTAGATGTGCGACTGGTCGAGCCGCTCCTTGAAGAACAGGTCGTACAGGATGAAGCCGAGGTAGGATTTGCCGGCGCCGTGGTCGACCAGCGTCACGTCGGGGTGATCCTGCTTGAGATCCTGCAGCAGCGGCTCGATGAACTGGAACAGGTGGTAGACCTGCTTGAGCTTGCGGCGGCTGTCCTGGTTCATCTTGCCGTCGCGCGTGAGGATATGCAGCGCCTTGAGCAGCTCGATGGACTGGCCGGGACGGATTTCGTGGGGGCTGGACGCCGGTGCGGCGGGCGTCTTGGACGCCGGGGACTTCTGGGCCATCTGGGATGTCTGGAACCTGGGGAAAAGCGGTGAGGCGTGCGCCAAAGCCGGACGACGCTGCGCCGGTACAGCGGCAGTTTACCGAAAGTCGCGCTTGCTCGGGCGAGTGGCGCAACCGGCGCACGCTGGCGCAGTCTTGCCAGGCCGCCTAAAGCAAGCAGTAATCCACCGGTTCGAGCGGCGGTGGCAGCTCGGTTTCGCCCATCGCTTCCTTCATGCCGATCTCGATCGTGCGGCAGAGCGCATCGAGCGGCAGGTCGTTGGCGCGCGTGCCGAACGGCTCTTCCAGTTCATCGCCCAGCGCATCCAGGCCGAAGAAGGTGTACGCCACGATGGCCACCACGACGGGCGTGACGAAGCCGATGGTATCCACCAGCCCGAACGGCAGCAAGAAGCAATACAGGTAGGCGGTACGGTGCAGCAGCAGCGTGTACGAGAAAGGGATGGGCGTGCTGTGGATGCGGTCGCACGCCACCGCCGTGGCCACCATGGCCGACAAGGTGCCGTCGATGCCGGCGGCGAGGCAGGGCTCCACGCGGTGCTGCCGCACGCACTGGCCCAGGTCCTCGCCCATGCGCATCATCAGCAAGGCGGGCGCATTGGTGCTGCGCTGCAGCTCGGCAAGCTCCGCCGGGCGCAGCCAGGCGGGGTCCAGGCCGGTGGCGGCGCTGGTGCCGCGCAAACGGTTGCGCAGCGCGTAGGCATAGGCAATCGTGCGGGAAATCATGCGCACGCGCGCGTCGTTGAGGCCCGCCGGTTTATGGCCGGCGCTGTCGGGCACGTTGTCTGCGATCAGGCTGAAGCATTGGCGTGCCAGGTTCTGGCTGCGCACCACCAGCTCGCCCCACAGCTTGCGGCCTTCCCAGAAGCGGTCGTAGGCGGCGGTATTGCGAAAGCCCAGGAAGATGGCCAGCGGCAGGCCGATCAGCGTGAAGGGGATGGCCGTGAGCGTGACCTTGTGCTGGAAGAACGCACCGTGGCTGATGGTGACGGCAACCGCTACCAGGAAATTCACCAGCAGCACGCGCCAGATGCGTGACAGGATCGAGCCTCGCAGGACCAGGAACAACCTCGGTCCCGATGGGCGGTCTCGCACAATCATCTGTGATCCCCTGGTGTTGCGGCGCGGCGTTCCGTCAATGGGCAGAAGTGTACATTTTTCGCCCGGGGTTTGCCCTGAGGGTGGGTTGGGGGCGGGCGCGGCGGCTCAAGTTTTCCGCGAACTGGCCGATGGTGTTGTGTGCGTCAGAAGGGGCTGAGATCCCACGGCGCATCAATGACATCCCCGGCTTCAAGGGCCTGCCTGGCAGGCCACGGGCACCGGGCGGCCGCGCCATTGCGCAGCGGCGGCGCGGCACCGCCGAGGCCGGGATTGCGGACGACCCGAGGACGGGGCGGAGACGTCCGGACACGATCCATCAAGGGAACAACCGAATGGAAGACCGGGGACAAGACACAGCGGCCGGCGGTTTGCAGGTCAGTCTGGATGACAGCGCCAGGCAGCTGCGCGCGGCATATGCCGTCACGCCGGGCCGGATGGCACCGGACCGCGCCGCGCTGCAAGAGGCGCTGGCCGGTGGCGGCTGGGCAGACGCGAAACTGGACACCGCCGCGATCGGCACCTTTCTCGCGCAATGCCAGCGCGCCACCGAGGGGGCATCCGTGGAGGCGCTGATCGGCGAGCTGACGGACGGCTATTTCGATCTCAGCGTCAGCAGCGACAACCTGAGCGTGCGGCTCAACCTGCTGCCGCCGCAGGGCGGGCGCGAGGTGACGCGGGACGAAATCCGTGCCGCGCTGGCCGAGCGCGGCGTCAAAGCCGAACCGGACAGTGTGGCCCTGCGCGGAGCGGTCGAGGCGGGCTATTGCGATGGGCTGGAGATTGCCACGGGACGCGCGCCGTTGCCCGGCACGCCCGCGCGCTTCGAGAGCCTGCTGGCCCCCCCAAAGCCGCTGGTGGCCGAGGACGAAAGCGGCCGCATCGACCTGCGCGACCTGGGCACGCTGTTGCTGGTGAATCCCGGCACGCCGCTGATGCGGCGCATCCCGGCCCGCCAGGGCAGCGACGGTGTCGATGTCTTCGGCAAGGTCGTGCCCGCCGTGCCGGCCGCCGATCCGCCGTTCGCGGACGGCCTGACCGGCGTGGCGCCCGATCCCGCCGATCCCGAGGTGCTGGTGGCCACGATCTCAGGCTCGCCGGCCTTGCTGGCGCAGGGCGCATCGGTGAGCCCGGTGGTCGATGTGGCAGCTGTGGACATGCACTCCGGCAACATCACCTTCGACGGCACGCTGCGCGTCAACGGCGATATCAAGACCGGCATGACCGTGCGCGTGACCGGCGATGTCATCGTCAGCGGCACCATCGAGGCTGCCCATGTGGAGGCGGGCGGCAATGTGGTGGTAAAGGGCGGCATCATCGGCAAGGCCGAGGGCACGCATCAGGCCGCGCAGCAGGGCGCCGACAGCGCCGTCGCGCTGGCGCGGGTGACCTGCAAGGGCTCTGTGCATGCGCGCTTCATCGAAAGCGCGGTGGTCGAGGCCGGCACCGAGGTCAAGGTTGAAAGCGGTATCCGCCAGAGCGACGTCGCCGCCGGGCGCAGCATCGTTGCCGGCAGCCCCAAGGATGGCCAGGGCAACATCACCGGCGGGCGCTGCCGTGCGCAACTGGCCGTGCGCACCGCCACGCTTGGCGCCTCCGCAGGCACCGCCACCACCGTGCAGGTGGGCACCAATCCCTATGCCGAGACCGAGAAGGCCGAGGTAGAGGCCCAGCGCCGCCAGCTCGAGACCGAGCAGGCCAAGGTGCAGCAGCTGGTCAGCTTCTTCGCCAAGAATCCCGAGAAAGCCGTCGGCGACCTGCGCGAGAAGGCGCGCGCCACGCTGTTCAAGCTCACCCGCGACTCGATTGCACTCGACGCCAGGCTGGCCAAGCTTGCCGAGCAGCTACGGCCGTCTCCCGAGGCGGTGATCGAGGTGAGCCGGCGTATCCACGGCGGGTGCAGCCTGCATATCGGGCCAAAGTCGATGAAGATCATGGAGGACAAGCCGGGCGGCCATATCCGGCTGGTGGAGGACCGCATCGCGCTGGTCTGAGCCACCCTGCTTCCCATCACACGCCCGCCGCCGCGCTTTTGCGCGGCGGTTTTGCATCCGCCGTGCGCAACGAGATGCGCAATGTGATGCGGAACGGTATGCGGAACAGTACGCGGAACACGTTACGTGACGCGTAACACGCCGCGGCCTCTCCGGGGCCGTGGCGCCCGCTTCCCGCGCAAGCGGCAATCCCTTGCCCAGTAAGGCCGAGCGGCCTGCCCCGCTCCGCGCGAGGGCCCGCGCCGGCGGCTGGCACGTGCCTTGCACCGTACCCTGTCAGGCGTCCCCGCTGGCGCCGTTCCAAAAACAAAGGGAGGAATCATGGACATGGCACTCACCAGCCGGGCAGGCGTAGACAGCATCACCTCGCGAGGTGTCTCGTCGGGCGTGCCATCGGCCATGTCGACGCGGCAGGTTGCCAGGCTGCCGCTGGCGTCGCACGGCACCGCGCCGCTCAAGGCGGTGGTGATCGACGAATGTGCGCTGCTGCGCCTCGGCCTGACCCGCATGCTGGAGAGCATGCCAGGCGTGGAACAGGTGGATGGCGCGGATCCCGACGATCTCTCGATGCACGGAACGACGATCCGCGAGGCCGGCTTGCTGGTGTTTGGCATGCCGCAGGACGTGACCAGCGGCTGGCGCCTGCTGCGCAAGCTGCGCGGCATGCTGCCCGCCCAGCGGGTGCTGCTGCTGTCGGACAATATGTGGCTGCACATGCCGCCGCCGGAGATGGGCTACGGCATCTGCTGCTGCCTGCCCAAGACCGCCGCCCTGGTGACCCTGGAAGCCGCCATCAGCAGCATGCTCGAGGCCGAGGTGCTGGCCGCCTGAGCCGCGCTTCAATCCACCCCGGCCGCATCTGCCACGCCGGCGATCCTTTCGCGCAGCCAGAGGATCGCCGGGTCGGCGTGGTTGCGCGGGTGCCATGCCGCGAACAGGGAAAACCCGTTCGCCTCGACGGGCAGTGCAAAGGCGTCCAGCCGGTCGCCGTAGCGTTGCGCCAGCCGGCGGGGCAACGTGGCCACGTAGTGGCTGTGGCTGAGCAGTTCGGGCACCAGGGTAAAGGTCTGCACCGATAGCACCACCTTGCGCCGCCGCCCCAGCGCCTCCAGTTGCTCATCCATGTAGCCGTGGAAGCTGCCGCCGCTGGTCGACACCAGCACGTGATCCAGTGCGCAATACGCATCCAGGTCCAGCGGGCGCTTGCCGCGCGGATGGTGCTTGCGCTGGACCATCACGAAGCGCTCGTCGAGCAGCTTCCTCGCCTTCATCGACGGCGCCACCATCCGCTCGGAGCCGATCAGCAGGTCCACCTCGCCAAGCTCCAGCCTGGCGCCGATGGTGGCGGGATCCGCCGCTACGAACGCCATCTGCACACCCTGGCCCGCCATTCCCGACAAGCTCTCCATCAGCCGTAGCCCGAGCACGGCGATGGCATTGTCGCTAGCCGCCACCACGAAGCGCCGCGTATCCGTCAGCGGGTCGAACGCCGCGCGGTGGCGCACCACGGATTCCAGGTTCTTCAGGGCCGCATGCAGCGGCTCGGCCAGCGCGATGGCCAGCGCCGTCGGCGTCATGCCGCGGCCCGTTTCCGTGGGGATGAGCAACGGGTCGCCAAAGACATGCCGCAAGCGCGCCAGCTGGGTGGAAACCGCGGGCTGCGTCAGGTGCAGGCGTGCCGCGGCCCGCGTGACATTGCATTCCGCCAGGAGCGTATCCAGCGAGACCAGCAGATTCAGGTCGATGCCTCTGAGATCAATCATTTTGATAGGTCGGATATCAGTAATTGATTTAAAAGATAGGTCGGCGGTGCCTAGAGTGCAATCGTGCTCGCGCATCGGCGTGCCATTTCATCGGAGGACAACGACATGGACCAGGACATGAATTTGAAGCCGGACCCGAACCCGGCCCTGAACCAGATCAACATGAAGGCCTGGATGCTCGACCAGCCCGGACAAGCCCTGGCACTCCGGGATGTGCCCGCGCCGCAGCCGCGCGCGGGCGCGGTTGTGGTGCGGATGGAGGCGGTGCCGCTCTTGAGCTACACCCGTGCGTACCTGCAAGGCACGCTGCCCTACGCGTACCCGCCGGGGCCCTTTAGCCCCGGCACCAATGGCATCGGCCGTATCGCCGCAGTGGGCGAGGGCGTGCAATCGCTGGTGGTTGGCCAGCGGGTCGCCGTGAATCCGCTCTGGCGCAGCAGCGAAGCCGGGCCGGAGCCCGAGCAGATCCTGGTCGGCCTGACCGGCATCAGCGCTGGCAGCGCCGCCATGCTCGCTGCTTTCCCCCACGGTACGCTGCGTGAATTGGCCGAGTTGCCGGCCTCGACCCTGATCCCGCTGCACGGGCTGGAGCACCTGAGCGCCGCGCGGCTGGCGACGCTGGCCAAGTTCATCGTGCCCTTCGGCGGCTTGCGCCGCGGCAGGCTGCAGGCGGGGGAGACGGTAGCCATCAATGGCGCCAGCGGGTACTTCGGCAGCGCGGCGGTGATGGCGGCGCTCGCCATGGGCGCGGCCAGGGTCATCGCGCTGGGGCGGCGCGCGGCGCCGCTGGAACGGCTGGCCGCGCTCGGTGGCAGCCGGGTGGTGCCGGTGATCCTGCATGGCGATGCCGACGCGGACGCTAGAGCGATCCGAGCCGCCGCGGGCGGCCGGGTCGACCTGGCTTTCGATATGGTCGGGCAGGCGAGCGATGCCAGCGCCACGCTCGCGGCGCTCAAGAGCCTGCGGCGTGGCGGGCGGCTGGTGCTGATGGGCAGCATGCAGGTGCCGCTGCCGATTCCCTATGGCGAGATGCTGCGCAATAACTGGGAGTTGATCGGCCATTTCATGTATGAGAGCGCCGACTACCTCGCCCTGGTGGCACTGGCAGCCTCGGGTCAGTTAGCGCTGGATGCCGTGCAGGTGGAGACCTTTGCCTTCAGCGAACTGGAAAGCGCGATCGATGCGGCGGGACGCATGGACGGACTGGCCTGCACGGTTGCGCTGCTTGGGGTGGACGGGAAGTGACTTGGGAGGCGGCGGCAATGCCGCCGACGGCTTGATGCGCATCTTGCAGCACTCCCAAGTATGAACCACGTTCACTTGTCTGTAAATTCAGACATGTAGCTATTCAGTATCGCAAATGGCAGGTCTATGTTGATTCTTCGTCACAACCGCTCCCCATCAACAGCGATTGCGGCGATCGACGAGGGAAGCGTCGATTTTCTGAAGCCTCAACATAAGACAGGAAGAACATGCCAAAGACTGCTCACGAAGCGGTGACCTCGCCTATGCATCCGGTCGCCACCTGCTTCACCCCGACCCGGCTGAGCGCCATCGCGCTCGCTTCGCTGGCGCTGACCCTGGGTGCCTGCGGCGGCGACGATCCCATCGCTACCACCCCGGCATCGACCACGCCCGCTGTAGTCGCAGGCTGCGAACTGAACGGCACCACCGGCGGCGAAGCCGTGGTGCTGCCGGGCGACCCCAACGCCCCGGAAATCGCCACCGGCTATGCACCGAAGAACACGGTCTACGCCAAGACCTATATGGCGGTGACCAACAACCCGGTCTCGACCAAGGCCGCCTGCGACGTGCTGAAGAACGGCGGCACGGCGGTGGACGCCGCGGTAGCGGCGCAGATGGTGCTGAACCTGGTCGAGCCGCAATCGTCCGGCATCGGCGGCGGCTCCTTCATCATGTACTACGACGCGGCCACCAAGCAGGTCACCGCCTACGATGGGCGTGAAATGGCGCCGGCCGCCGCCGACGGCAACTATATCCAATGGAAGTCCGCCGCCGACCAGACCCTGCCGGCGCCCAACCCGACGCACAGCGGCCGCTCCATCGGCACGCCCGGCACGCTGCGCGTGCTGGAGCTGGCGCACGGCGAGCACGGCAAGCTGGCCTGGAAGGACTTGTTCTCTCCCGCCATCAAGCTGGCGACCGATGGTTTCCCGATTCCGCCCCGCATGGCTGCCGCGATCGCCTCGGCGGTCAGCAACCCGGTCACGGCCCCCAGCATCAAGCGCGATGCCGAGATGGCCGGATATTTCCTCAACGCCGACGGCACCCCGCGCGCGGTCAACACCATCATCAAGAACCCGGCGCTGGCCAATGTGTTCAGCGCGGTCGCCACCGGCGGCGCCGACGCCTTCTACAAGAATGGCCCGATCGCCCAGGCAATCGTCAACAAGATTCAGACCACGTACGGTGGGACCGCCACGCCGGGCGTGACCACCGTGGCCGACCTGGAGAGCTACGTCGCCAAGAAGCGCGCGGCGGTCTGCACGACCTACCGCGAGTACGAGATCTGCGGCATGCCGCCGCCGTCCTCCGGCGGCATCGCGGTGGCGCAGATCATGGGCATTATCGAGAACTACGAGATGTCGCGCTACGCGCCGTCGAACATGGACAAGAACGGCGGCCGCCCGAGCGTGCTCGGCGTCCACCTGATGGCCGAGGCGGGCAACCTGGCCTATGCCGACCGCAACAAGTACGTGGCCGACACGGATTTCATCGGCCTGCCGGGCGGCAGCTGGGAGAGCATGCTGAACAAGCCCTACCTGCGCAAGCGGGCGGACCTCATCAGCACGGTGGGTTCCATGACGCTGCCGGTCGCCGCGGGCGACCTCGGCGCCGTGCCGCTCGCGCCGTCGATCATCAACGAGCACGGCACCACGCACCTGTCGCTGACCGACAAGTACGGCAACGTCGTCTCGATGACCACCACCATCGAAGCGGGCCTCGGCTCGTATCACTTCACCAACGGCTTCCTGCTCAATAACCAGCTGACCGACTTCAACGCGGCCCCCGCCGATGCCGGCGGCACGCCCATCGCCAACCGCGTGCAGCCGGGCAAGCGCCCGCGCAGCTCGATGGCGCCCAAGCTGGTGTTCAAGCGCAACGCCGACGGCTCGCGCGGCGACTTCTACATGACCACCGGCTCGCCGGGCGGCGCCAGCATCATCCAGTACGTAGCCAAGACCCTGGTGGGCGTGCTGGACTGGAAGATGGACGCGCAGCAGGCCGTGTCGATGATCGACTTCGGTGGCTCGAACAGCGCCGCAAGCGGCATGATGGTCGGTGGCGAGCATCCCAACGTGGATGCCACCAAGCCGGCCGGCGGCCTGGCCGGCGACAACGACCCGCTGGTCAAGGGCCTGCGCGGGCTCGGCCACGTGGTCAACGTGACGGCACAGTCGAGCGGCCTGAGCGCCATCATCCGCACCACCGTGGGCGGGTCGACGGCGCTGGTCGGCGGGGCCGATCCGCGCCGTGAAGGCGTGGTGCTGGGCGATACGTTCAAGCCATAAGCCGGGCCGGAAGGGATTTGCGGAAATTTCTCAGCGTGCATTAGGAAATGGCTGATAGGTCGAAGCGAGCCCGCTCGCTACAGTAACCAGATACCGCTCTCTCCCCGGGGGTGGTATTCCCGATGAGGGCCTAATCCCTTGGTCCTCTTTCCGTAGCGCTGCATGCTCTCGCATGTGGCGCTATTTTTTTTGCCCGGCCTTTCTTGCCCCCCGCCGTTGCGTCACGGGAATCGCTTACCAGACCCGGATCTTGATCTGCAGCGAGATGCAGCCATCCACCTTTCCCCGCATCGTCGGCACATAGAGCAGGTTCGCACCCACGCGCCCGTACTCGATGCTGATCACCGGCGCCGCCATCGGCGACCAGCCACCATGATTGACATCCGGATACCCCCGCACCGCGCCCGCCGTCGCGCCAATCCGCACCGGGCCAAGATGCAAGGGCTGCCAGGTGACGCTGGCGTAGGTGGAGTGGTGGCGCATGCTGTTGCGGTATTCGCCCGCGGACACGGTGAAATCCTCGGTGACGCGGACATCGGCGCCCACGCCCCAGTTGGCCGCGTTGTAGTGCGCCGCATGATTGAAGTGGTACGAGAAAAACCCGGCGTTCAGCCAGACCTGCGGGCTGAAGGCGGGCGTCGCCGTAGCCTTCGCCGAATCTGCCGGCGTGTCTGGCGGTGTGCTGTCATCCGCGCGGGCGGTGACGGCCCACAGGGATGCGCCTAGCGCAAACACCATCAGGAGCTTGCGCGGAAAAAGGCGATACCTCGCCGCGCCAGGAACTGGATAAGCATCCATGGCCGCTTCCTTGTCGATTGTCTTGGCTGGGAGCTGGCTGGACGCGACGCGAATCGGCGCGTGGGCGCAGCCATCCTGCGCGAGTCCGGCGTGGCGCCGGCGGCCCTAGGTGGCGGCGGTGTGCATGGTGTTCCCCGGTTGCGTGGCAAGTGCGAACGCGTGCCGTCTACTGCGCGGCCGGTTCGTCATCGATCCCGGCGGCCAATTGGATTGGCGGGCCGGCGTTATATTTGTCGTGTTACCAGTCTGGTGCTTCGGCGCGGGCTATTCAATCAATCGAATGCCGTAAGCCTATGGAGGGGATTGGAGGGCAAGCGAATGTCAACGTCCCGGTAACACGGGACGTTCCGCGAGCTTGCGCAGGCAGGGGGGAGGGTTTAGATGCCGCTGGCGGCTGCCAGGCGGCAGCCCAGGACATAGCGCGATCAGGCGAACACGCGTTCGACGATGCGGGCAGGGGTGCGCCGCGGCGCTCGGGTCATGCGGGAGACGCGCTGGCCGAATTCGCCTGCCCGTGCGCCATTGCACACCAGGCCAGGTGCGCGGTGCAATTGGATGGCTCAGCACGCATGCCTTGCACGCGCATGTCCGGAAAATCCGATGCGTCGAGCCAGACCGACAGGAAGGCGCCCATCGCATCCAGCAGCGTGTCCGAGTTGATGCCGGTCGGCCCGCCCACCTTCGGGCAGATGACCAGGTGGGTGCCCTCGTGCGAATACACGCGCAGTGTCTTGACCAGGTCCGCCGGCTGCAGGTGATGCTCCGAGCAGGGCACGCCCTGGAAGCCGAACGCCAGCAGGAATTCCTCCTCCTCGGCCTTTCCAGTGCAGAGAATCACCTTGGGGCGCATGCGCCGGCGCTGCTCCGCGATAAAGCGGAAGCGCCCACCCTGGCGGCAGAATTCCACATAGCGCCAGCTCGGGCTGAGGCACGGGTTGCGACGAAAGGCCTCGATCTGCGAGAGGTCCATCTGCTGCGGCTTGGGCAGGGGGTAGAGGTTGACCTTGAACTCCCAGCCGTGCGGCGCGTAAAGGTACTGGTCGAAGTAGCCGCGCCAGTCCAGCCCCGGCATGGTTTCACGCAGCGTTGCCGCGCGCGTCGCCGCCATGATGCGGGCGAGGCGCTGGTGCGTTTGCCAGCGCGGCATGTCGTGCCGGTGGCGCTCGCGGAATGCGCTGTCCCAGGCAGGCGGCTCATGCACCGGTACCAGCGAGGCACCCGGCGAAGACGCAAGCAGGTGCGGCTCCTTGTCGCATATCCAGACAGCCGCGCCGATGTTCCCTCCCTCCATGCCGGCGTACGAAGAGAAATACGCGTCCAACTCTTCACTGCTGAAAACTGATGTCATTTGATTCCCCATTCGTCGTTGCCCGTCATGCAAGCCCCAGTCGGTCCATGGGGCAGTCGACAGGGTTTCCCGCGTAGCAGCGGCATGGCGCCGTGCCGTCGATGCGCACGCGTTGCCTGCCGTGTCGTTGTTGTCGTGCTTCGCCTGGCCTGCAGCATGTGCACCCGCCTGCCGGACGGGCGCGCCATGCTTGGCCGGATCCAGCGCGGCGCTGCTCGCTCGCGCGTGAATGACAAGGACTAGCGCAATCGCCGTGCCATAGGGCCGATGGCGCTTGCTGGCGCGCTGCAGTCGTGGCGCGAGGTGGGTACGATCAGGCTGGAAGCGGTGCCAGATAAGGGATTGCGGGCGATCTGGCTAGGGCGGGGCGGGGGCGGGCGCTGTGGGCCGCCGCGCGGGGAGGATGGCGCGGCGGTGTTACGCGTTACGTAACGCGGGCTGTGTGGGGGAACGCGTGGCCGCTTTGCCAGCGTCTTGCGCTGAGAGCGAGTGAAGATGGATGGCGATCTAGGACAACGGAGATTCGTGTCTAACTGGTCAAACGCACCAGGAGGCCGCGATGAGCACATGTATCAGAAACCTCACAACCTGTGCGGCCTTGTTGCTGACCGGCTGCGTGGTAGTGCCTGCTTATGATGCCTATGGCTACGGTTACCCGGCCTACGGCGCCTATGAGCCTTACTATCCCGCTTACCCCTATGGCCCCTACTACAACTACGGTTGGTGGCCTGGATTTTATGGCGGTGCGGTTTTCTTCGGCGGCGGTGGCCATGGCGGGGGACGCCACGGCGGCCGCGGAGGTGGCCGTGGCCGCTGAGCCGTGTCGCGCTCATTCAGGCTCAGCCCGTAGCGTGTCGCACCGACCTTCGACAAGGGCATGAACTTTCGCCGCACTCCTTCACCGCGGCGCTCGGCCTGACCTTAGTCCGGTTACGTTGTCGACCACGTCATTCCTCTTTGCAATTGCGGTGCCGACGAGCCAGGTAATCTGCAATGGCAGACCGTCGAGGAGGCCAGGGTCAAGGACAGACGGGAGCGCAGGATCTGCAGCGCTCCATCGTCGACGCATTGACGCCATTCCAGAGGGCTGCCCTCGGGTGCGCATACCTATGAGCTGGGTGCCGTCCCAAACGGGCCTGTCGCCCCGGTGTCAGCGCTTCCAGGCTATCGGCGCGGAGGCAGAGCAGGTGGCGAATTTGCCAGACCAGGTCCTGCTGGTGGCGACCTGGATGCGTTGCTCGTTGACTGGCTCGAGCTGCCGTTGCCGGCGCTCGGCCAGGCTGTTGGCCACGCTGGTCAGCGCTGACTTGCATGCCGCCTCCGCCGCGCTGGAGCGCACGAAGAACTGCGGATAGCGATAGTTGACCATGAGGGTGAAACCGTCCGCGACGTACTCCACCGTGTATTCGGTGTTGCTGTCATAGGTCGACATCTGTCGGCTGGCGGATGGCGCGGGCGTCGTGCAAGCCGCTGATATCAGGCAGGCCACTGCTGCCAGCATCTTTTTGTATTGCACAGCATGATCTCCATGGATTGCATTGCAGGGAGCGACGCGCGCACCTTGGCACGTGCGAGTCCGCGGCTGGATGGTACCAAGGAATGGCGGCGCAGGAATCCGGACAAATATGGGACCGGCATGTTCCTGCAAGGATGGCTTCTTCGAAGCCGATGTACGACTTCGCTATCCGTGATGTAATGAAAAGGCGAGCGTATCCGAAGGTAACCGCTTCCCTTAAGATTCGACGGGATCGCTTCAAGGGGGGCGGGTTTGAGGCTGGCCACGCGCTAGCTACATGGATCGAAAATCCTGTACCGATGGCTGCATGGTGGCTACATGAACCCCAGAAACAACAAAGCCCAACCGGACAGGTTGGGCTAAGTGCTTGAATCTTATGGTGCAGAAGAGAGGAATCGAAAACTGACTGGAAGACCAAGGCAGGTAAGGGTTGGGGTCGGATTTCATCGATGCATACACAATCTCATACACTTTTAGCTCGTCGCTACCCCTGTCTGAGTGCCTTCTTTGCCACGATTGCCCAAGGTTGGCAAGGCGCCGTCAAACCCGGACAGGAGTGGCGGATGACATACCTGTCCGCCACGATGGGGCAATCGGCTCGGGGCTGCTCGACGCGTGATTTTCCCGGCCTGTTGGCCGCGGCCTAAAATACAAGGTAGGTCGTCATTCTGTCAGGAGGTCACCATGCTTGCCGCATTCATCCTGGCGGCCGTGATTGTTGCCCTGTACATTTTCGCCGTCAGGGCTGAGTTCTTTCACAAGTCGCCGCTCTACCCTGAACACGCGCACCCGCTTCACTACTGGTGGGACCGCTTGGTCCACCACAAGAAGTAGGGGTAGGCAACCAGCCCGCCACCGGCGGGCTTTTTGTTGCTTACGGACTTCAGAATACGGGAATGGCTTGCACACGCTTTACCCGTCGCCGCCGGATCGGCTCACGCTCGGAATCGCCAGTGGAAATTCTTGTCTAACTGCTCAAACGCGCCAGGAGGCGGCGATGAGCGCCTGTGTTAGAAACTTCACAATCTGTGCGGCCTTGTTGCTGACCGGCTGCGTGGTAGTGCCTGCTTATGATGGCTATGGCTATGGCTACAGCTACCCAGCCTACGGCGCCTATCCCTATGAGCCTTACTATCCCGCTTACCCCTACGGCCCCTACTACAACTACGGTTGGTGGCCTGGATTTTATGGCGGTGCGGTTTTCTTCAGCGGCGGTGGTCATGGCGGGGGACGCCACGGCGGCCGAGGTGGCCGTGGTCGCTGAGCCATGTCGCCTCACTGATTGAGCGCCGCGATTACCCGCGCATTCAGCCCCAGTCGGTAGAGCGTCGCGCCCGTCTGGGTCACCACAGCCTGTTTCCTTCGCCTCGACGGTCGGGAGGGCCACGGCTATCGTGTCGCAAGCTCGATGACGAGCGCATGGGCGGGGGTGTTCTGCTTTACGTGCGCTGGCGCACATACCCATCTACTCGACCGCGCTCCCCAGGTGTTTACTGCTTACTGCTTACTGCTTACTGTCGGCTGATCGTCCGTCATTTGCAGCCTCGCAGCGGGCAGTTTCATAGAGGGGAATCCGCCAATGAAGCGCTTACAGATTATCTGCCTCGTGCTGCTCCTTGTGGGGTGCGGGACAGCGAGAACCTTGGTCATCGAGCCCATCAAGCGACCCAACCAATTTCAGCGGGCCGAGCTCGTCGAGAACAAGGCGACGGTGACAGTGCCAGCGGCCGTCACCGAAAAATTCCGATCCGTGGTCGAGACGGGGCTGTATGAGAAAGACGCCTTCAAGCGCGGAGGTGACTTGCGCATTGTCTACACTTTCATCTCCCACAACCCTGGGAGCCAGTTCCAGCGCTGGTTTTGGGGCGGTATAGGCAATGCCGGCGAAGGATCGCTGGTTATCATGGTCCGCTACCTCGACGCGTCCGACACTGAGCTTGCAAAGACCGAGGTCGAGGGCCGGATCGGCAGCGGCTTCTTTGGCGGCGAGTTCGATGAAGCGATTACCAAGGCGGGCGAGGCCCTCGTGAAGTTTACAGTCGAGAACTTCGCGGCACACTGATGGCGGGCGGCTCCGTGCTCAATACGCGCTACTTGAGACCACGCGATGAATGGCCGTCTGCTGGCTCTTCTCCTGCCAGTCCTCCTCTTCGCTTGCGCAGTGCCACCAGCGCCAAGTTCGTGCTCACCGGCGCTGCGGGACGAGTCAGGGAGAATCGCTCGCAACCATACCGCCGTCGCGCAATTCAAGCGGCTCAATCCCTGCCCAGCCAATGGTGCCCGCTCCGGGCCATGCCCGGGTTACGTGGTCGACCACGTCATCCCTCTCTGTCATTGCGGGGCCGACGAGCCAAGCAATATGCAGTGGCAGACCGTCGAAGAGGCCAAGGTCAAGGACCGGTGGGAGCGCCGGATCTGCGGCACGCCATCGTTGCCGCGATGACGTCGTTCCTAGTACTACTGTGTTAAAAAATAAGGCATTATTTGCTTATCTTCAAGTGAGTTACGAGGAAAGCGATGGAAGCCTC
>NZ_JBIUHC010000021.1:0-89354 GCF_044627735.1 Cupriavidus sp. CuC1
TGCCGCCTTCGCCAGCGGTGGCCGTGCCGTAATTGCCAGCGGTGGCCGTGCCGCCTTCGCCAGCGGTGGCCGTGCCGCCTTCGCCAGCGGTGGCCGTGCCGTAATTGCCAGCGGTGGCCGTGCCGCCTTCGCCAGCGGTGGCCGTGCCGCCTTCGCCAGCGGTGGCCGTGCCGTAATTGCCAGCGGTGGCCGTGCCGCCTTCGCCAGCGGTGGCCGTGCCGTAATTGCCAGCGGTGGCCGTGCCGCCTTTGCCAGCGGTGGCCGTGCCGCCTTCGCCAGCGGTGGCCGTGCCGAGGGAGCCGACCAGAACATTGAGCTTGTCGCCAACCAGGCGAACGGCGCCGATCACGTCAACGTTCGCGGCGCGGGGCTCGTGGGCAAGGATGTAGTCCGCCGCCTCCGACTTGGTGCCGACAAAGCGCACCGTGGCACGCGGGAACTTGCACTTGCCGCCCAGCATGACGATGTCCGCGCTCGGCACTTCGAGTACCAGCCACTTGGAGTTTTCCTCCTGCCAGTAGTTGACGCACGAGTGGTCGCCCTGGCCGTAGAGCCAACCGTGCAGGCCGTTGCCGCACTCCGAGTTGGCTTTCCAGTCCGGGGCTGCGACTTCGCCGCCAACTTCGGGCCATGCGAAGCCGCCGCGGCTGGTCATGTTGTGCCGGCAGACGCGCAGCACGAGGGACGTTTGCTTGTGTTCCATTACAGTTGCCTCCGATGCTTCGCCCGGTTGCGAGCCTTGATGGCGGCGCGCTTGTTCTGAGCGGTGGTGTTGCGGGATGCTGTGCGGCGGCCTTTGCCCTTGCCGCGCGATTCGTATGGGCCGATGGCGCTCATCGCTAGCTGCCGGGCGGAACCCTGTAGGGCCATGGCCGCAGCGATGGCGGCGAACATGGCCCGGGCGCGTGCGAAAGGCGCGCTCATGCCAGCGATTCCTCGGGGCTGATTTCCTTGGCGATCACCTGGTCGATGAAGGCGATGAACTCGGGCCACTGGTCCTTCTTGAGCTCTGTGGCCTTGGCGACGCCGAAGCGCGCGAGCGTGGCGCGGGTGGTGTCGGGCCCCTGGTCGGCAGCGAGACGCAGCACGCGGGCCTTGATGTCCTTGTCATAGTCCAGCGCGGGCGCGTCGGGCTTCTGCTCGCCGGAAGAGCTCGTGGCTGTCGACGCAGACTGTTGCGACGACTGCTGGGTCGAAGCCGAGGCGGAGCCCTGGACGTTTCCCTCGGTGGAAGTCGCCGGTTCGGTTTTGGTCTGCGCCGCTTCCTTCTTGCCGGCCGCCTTCGCGATCACCGCATTGGCGGCTGCAGGCGCGTCGATGCCGGCCAGGTACTGCGCCGCGGCAAGTGCGTCTTCCAGGCTGGCGGCCTGGGTGTTGAAAGTCGCCTCGCTGCCGTCGGTAAAGACGCGGCGGACGTGGACGGCTACCTCTTTGATGCTGGGAACTGCGGACATGGGTGGTTCTCCTGTCGATGGGTCGCCCGCCGCGCGGGCAGGTGGTTAGGCTTCGTCGGTGATTTGGTTCAGTGCGCGGTCGAGCGAGATCGGGACCTTGAGGCCCAGCTCGAAAAGCGATTCGCGGATCTTGCGAACCTGTGCAATGCGGGCGGCACGCTGACCCACCTCGTTGGCGTGGGCGAAAGCGGTGTCGCGCTGTTCCTTGGTAATGGCGCCGATGCGGCACAGGGCCTCGACGGCGAAGACGTAGCGCACGGGCTGTGTAGCAGTGACGTCCTGGTCGAAGTGCACGAAGTTGGAGACGATCTCACCGGTTGAGGTGAGCGCGACGACGTGGCCGTCGGTGTAGCGCACGACCTTGCGGGCGGCGCGTGGCCGGGTCGGCATCGTGCGGATGTTCACTGCAGTGCCGTCCGGGAAGCGGACGCGCCAGGTATGGATGGTTGCCATGACGTGGCTCCTCGCTCAATAGCCGAGGAGGTCGCGGGCCGCGGCCATGGTGGCCGGGATCACGTCCTGCACGACATGGGCGATGCCGTTGCGGCACTCGACGCTGGACACGGTCAACGTGCCATCGCCGTTGTCGACCGTGGCCTGCGGCCGGTCGTGGGTGTCGATCCACCGGATCAAGTTCTGAGTCGTCATCTTCCTGCCCCGTTTGCTAACGTTGTTTTCCGTTCCTGCGTTAGCAATTTAGCAGGTGGCTTTAGCAAAGGTCAAGAAGTATTTTTAGCGTTTGCTAACGGCTCGGGGCGTGAAAAAGCCACCCGAAGGTGGCCTGAGTGGGGCGGGGTGCTGCGAGCGTTACTTTGTGGGCTTTTCGTCCACGTTCAGCAGGGAGATGATCTTGCGCAGGTAGTCCTCGCTGATGGCGCCGCGCGGGCTGGCATTCTCCAGCGCCAGGTTCACGATTGTGGCGAATTTGGCGGGAGAAACCTCTAAACCCGCGTCCTCCAGGAGCGCGCCGACCGAGAGCACCGCATCGGTGACCAGGTTGCTGGCCGGTGGTTCCTGTTGCGGGCCGTTGATGTGGAACGGCACGAACTTCGCGCCCTTACCGGCCTTAGCGCCCATCGCTGGTAGGTGCGCCTTTGGTTCTTCGTGCTCGATATCCATCCAACCCTCGGAAAGCTTTAGCGCTTCCTCGATGGATCGCGCCCGGTCTTCCTTGATCGGCCGGTGGCCACTTGCTAACTGTGAGAGGTAACTCGCGGTCTTTAGACCCAGCAGATTGGCCACACGTGTTGGGCCGCCATGGAGCGTGTATATCCGCTTCAAGTTCTGTCTGCGCTGCTCCTCTATAGGGGAGAGTGGCTTTGCTGGCTTAAGGGCCTCTGTCATGGTCGGTCTGCCGCGTTTCTCGTTCTAGATAGCCCGCAGGGTACTAAAAGCTAACAATTAAAGCAACTGCTAAAAAGCTCTACACCGTGCGATGTACGCGTATGCTAAAGTCTACGTTAGCAAATAACGGACGGAGATTAGCAAATGGATGCTACCCAGGTGGAAACCAACGCACTAAGTGCGGTATTCGATGCAAGGAGGGCCAATCTGCGCCTGCTGGCAAGCAAGCACGAGAGCATTTCTGGCCTCGCTGCTAAGCTGCACATGCGCCACCCTTCGTACCTTTCCCAGCTAATCGGGCCCAACCCGCAGCGCAACGTTAGCGAACGGACAGCACGTGCGTTCGAGACCCGGCTCGGCCTGCCGGCTGGCTGGTTGGATCTGGCGCGGGGGTGAGATGGGAAACGCAGCGATCGCGGAGGCGGTTGACCTGTTCGCCGGGCTCGGGGGTTTTTCCGAGGGGGCGGAGATGGCGGGGATACGGGTCGTATGGGCCGGAAACCATTGGCGCGTTGCCGTCGACACCCATGCGGCAAACCACCCTGGCACACGGCACGCCTGTCAGGACTTGCACCAGGCCAACTGGGCCGAAGTGCCGCGCCACGATATTTTGCTGGCTGCTCCCTGTTGCCAGGGACACAGCAGGGCGCGCGGCAAGGCCGCCAACAACCCGCAGCATGACGCCAGTCGCTCGACGGCATGGGCTGTTGTCTCCGCGCTTGAGTATCACCGCACGCCGGCAGCGGTCATCGAGAACGTGCCCGAATTCCTCGAGTGGGCTTTGTACCCGGCCTGGGCCATGGCGATGAATCAGCTTGGCTACAGCCTCGCGCCGCACATCGTCGATGCTGCCGACCACGGTGTGCCGCAACACCGTCAGCGCATGTTCATCGTGGCGACGCGGAGCAAGCACCCGTTGCAGCTGACGCTGCCGAAGCGCGAGCACGTGCCGGTGTCCTCGATCATCGATTTCAGTGCCGGCAAGTGGTCGCCCGTGGAAAAGCCGAAACGCAGCCCTAAGACGCTCGCGCGCGTGGCCGCCGGCCGCGCTCGGTTCGGCGATCGTTTCATCATGCCGTACTACGGCAAGGGCTCTGGCCTAACAGGCCGCAGCCTTGATCGTCCCGTCGGCACCATCACTACGGTGGACCGCTGGGCCATCGTCGATGGCAACCGTATGCGCATGTTCTCCAAGGACGAGTGCCGAGCGGCCATGTCTTTTCGCGCTACCTACATCCTGCCGCGGCAGCACAAGCTGGCCGTGCACATGCTCGGCAACGCCGTCTGCCCGGTCGTCGGGCGCGACGTACTCGAGGCGCTGCGCGCTGCGGCTTGATTCGAAGGAAAACACATGACAAAGGGCAGGGGTTGATATGGCGGCCGTACTGAAAGAGGCGATGGCCGCGGCGGCCATTCAGGCGCCGGCGGCACTGCGGGCCTGCAAGGGCTGGCTGCTGTGGCGATTCGAACAGTTCGACGACGAGCCCAAGCCGCGCAAGGTGCCGTACTACGCCGGTGGCGGCAAGCGGTTCGGGGTGCAGGGGAACCCGCAGGACCGCGATAATCTGGTCACGTTCGACGTGGCCATGCGCGCGTACCAGTCGGGGCGCTATGACGGCATTGGCCTTGCCATGCTGACGGACTGGGGCATGGTGGCGCTGGACTTCGATGACTGCGTGGCCGGTGGGGTGGTCGATCCGCGCGTTGCCTCAGTGGTGGCGGGCACCTATTGCGAGCTGTCGCCGTCGGGGCGCGGCGTGCGCGCCTTCGTGCATGGCGCGCTCCCGGACAAGAAGTCCCGCGCGCGCGAAGGCTCGTTTGGCTTCGAGACCTTCCACGCGAAGGGCTTCGTCACCATCACCGGCAACGCGCTCGACATCTGCACGCTGGTGGGCGACGAGGACACCGTGGCGCCGCTGTCGCCCGCGGTGACGGCGCTCTATACCGAGCGGTTCGGCGCGGCGCGCCTGGTGGCCGCGGCGCCGGCCGGCGAGACGGAAGCGGATGCGCTCCTGCTCACGCACGCGCCGAAGCTGGGTGCCAAGCAGGAGGACCTGCGCGCGTGGCTCGACGAGATCGACGCCGATTGCGACTATGACACGTGGTCCAAGGCCGGCATGGCGCTTCACCACGAGTCGGACGGAGAGCCGTGGGGCCTAGATATCTGGGATGCCTGGAGCGCCAACGGCTCGAAGTACCCAGGCCACGATGCGCTTGAGAGCAAGTGGGCATCCTTCGGCCGCCAGACCGGTACGCCGGTCACGGCGCGCATGATCCGCCGCGCCGCCGGGGTCGCCGCCAGCAAGGGCGCGCCGATCCTCGATGCCAAAGACGTCATGGGCACCGCGCGCTCCATCATCGATCAGGAATATCAGGGCGACAGCGGCAACACGCTCGTGCGCACGCGCGGCCTGTGGTATGAGCACGCCGGCCCGTGCTATGCCGAGAAGCCCGACGAGTCGGTGCGCGCTTCCATGTGGCGGTTTCTGGACGGTGCGCTGAAGTACGGCAAGCAGGGCGCCGTCGAGGCCTTCAACCCCAGCAAAGGGCAGGTGGATAGCGCACTCGACGCGCTGCGGGCCCAACTGTTGGTGGAGAACGTTGCGCCGCCGTGCTGGTTCCCGGGCTACAGCGGGCCGGATGCTGCGCACACGGTCTCGGTCACCAATGGCTTGCTGCACATCCCGACGCGCCGCCTGCTGCCGCACTCGGTGGGCTTCTTCACCCTCAACACCTTGCCCTATGCCTGGGACGAGCAGGCGCGGTGCGCTGAGTGGCTGGCATTCCTTGACCGGGTGTGGCCTGACGACCAGGAGAGCAAGGACGCGCTGCAGGAGATGTTCGGCTACCTGCTGACGCCGGACACCAGCCAGCAGAAGATGTTCCTGCTGGTGGGCCCCAAGCGCTCGGGCAAGGGCACGATCGGCCGGGTGCTGTCGGCGCTGATCGGGCGCGAGAACGTGGTGAGCCCCACGCTCACCAGCCTTACCACGCAGTTCGGGCTGGAGCCGCTGATTGACAAGCTGGTGGCGCTGATCCCCGATGCGCGGGTGGGTGCTCAGTCCAACACCCAGGCGATCGTCGAGCGCTTGCTTATGGTCTCGGGCGAGGACCGCATCACGGTCGACCGTAAGAACAAAACGGCCTGGTCCGGCACGATGTCGGCCCGCTTCGTCGTGCTGACGAACGAGACGCCCCAGCTGGGGGACGCCAGCGGCGCGCTGGCCGGGCGCTTCATCACCATCGCCATGCAGCGCTCGTTCTTCGGCCAGGAGGATCTCGGGCTCACCGCGCGCCTGCTGGCCGAGCTGCCCGGCATCTTCCAGTGGGCGCTGGAGGGTCGCGCGCGGCTGCAGGCGCGCCGCTTCTTCACGCAACCGGAGAGTGGTCTGGAGCAGGCAGAGGAGCTTGCCGAGCTCTCCAGTCCCGTCTCCGCCTTCGTTAAAGACTATTGCGAATGCGGCTCAGCCTATGAAGTCGAGGCCTCGACGTTGTATGAGGCATGGCGCTCATGGTGCTCAACACAGGGCAGGGACCATGCCGGCACGGCGCAAACCTTCGGGAAAATGCTGCGCGCTGCGAATCCGCAAGTTTCGCATGTACGCCCGCGCGTTGCCGGTGGCGGGCAAATCCGCTGTTATCGCGGAATTAGGCTAAATCCGCTGGTTTCTGCGGATTTGAATTCGTTTTGAGTCTCACTGAGTTCTATTGAGTAATGACTCAACTCGTTACGTATGTATAGAGAAAAGAGGATATGTGTATATAGGCCGTAATGAGTTGAGTCACGGAGCACGCGGCTCACGCGACTCAAACAGCAATCCGCAAAATTTTGCGGGAAAGGAGGTCACCATGGTAAAGCGCATGGTTGCGATTAACGATCAGGGCTTGCGGATCGGTGAGGACCACCAGAATGCGAAGCTCACCGACAGCGACGTGGAGCGTATCCGCCAGCTTCACGGGGAGGGGCTGAGCTACCGGACCCTGGCCGACAAGTTCGAGGTGAGCAAGTCGCTGATTGCGCTCATCTGCCGATGGGAGCGTCGGGCACAGACCGCGAAGAACTGGAGGGCCGTGCACGTACCGGAAAGTTGATCCGATCCAATGGTGGCATGAAACTGACACCGGAAAAGCTCACTGCCTTCTGCGCCGCCCTCGCCGAGACCTGCCAGGTCGGCAAGGCGTGCAAGGCCGTCGGCATTTCGCGGCAGACTGCGTACCACTGGCGCGATGAGATGCCCGACTTCGCCGCCGCCTGGGACCGCGCCATGCGCATCGGCGTGACTGCCCTGGAGGACGAGGCCCACCGGCGCGCCTTCGAGGGCATCGACAAACCGCTGACGCACCAGGGGCAGTTCACCTACCTGTACCGCAAGGCCAAGGACGCGGACGGCAATCCGCTCCTCGACGAGCAGGGCAACCCGATGATGGAGCCCGTGCTCGACGAGCAGGGCAACCACAAAGTGGCCGCGGTGCGCGACTACAGCGACACGCTCGCCATCTTCCTGCTCAAGGCCCACGATCCCGAGAAGTACCGCGAGAACAGCAAGGTGGAGCTGTCCGGCAGCCTGGCCCTGACCGAGATGACCGACGAAGAGATCCGCGCGGAGATCGCGGCCCTGGCTGCCACCGGCGTGGTGCTGCCGGGCGCGCCAACCGATGGCAGCGAGTTCGTCTGAGCATCGCGCGCGCCTCGAGCGCGCATTGCTGCTAGCGCGCGAGCTCAAGCGGCGCCATCCGTGGTCCCCGCTCCCCGGCCCGCAATCTCTGGCCTACACTTCCCAGGCCAAGATCATCGGCTACGGGGGTGCGGCCGGCGGCGGCAAGACCGACCTGGCATGCGGCAAGGCGCTGACCCGGCATCGCAAGGTCATGATGCTGCGCCGCGTGGGTACCGAGTTGACCGGCATCGAGGATCGGCTCGAGGAGCTGATCAGCAACAAGCTGGGCTACAACGGGCAAAAAAAGATCTGGCGCACCCAGCGCCCCGACGGCAAGCCCTTGCAGATCGAGTTCGCCAGCCTGCCCAACGCGGGCGACGAGAAGGGCTACCAGGGACGCCCTCATGACCTGCTCGTGTTCGACGAGGCGGCCAACTTCCTTGAGGGCCAGGTGCGATTCCTGCTCGGCTGGCTGCGATCCGTAGATCCAAACCAGCACTGCCAGGCGCTGCTCACGTTCAACCCGCCCACGTCGGCGGAAGGGCGCTGGATCATCACCTTCTTTGCTCCCTGGCTGGACCCCAAGCACCCATGCCCGGCCGAGCCCGGCGAACTGCGCTGGTTTGCCATGATCGACGGTACCGAGATCGAGGTCCCGGATAGCACGCCGTTCATGCGCAATGGGGAGTTGATCACCCCCGAATCGCGGACCTTCATCCCCTCCCGCGTCGCGGACAACCCTTTCCTGATGGGGACTGGCTACATGGCTACCCTGCAAGCCCTGCCCGAGCCGCTGCGCTCGCAAATGCTCTATGGCGACTTCATGGCGGGCGTGAAGGACGACGCCATGCAGGTCATCCCCACAGCCTGGGTGGAGGCGGCGCAGGCGCGCTGGAAGCGGCACGATGCGAAGCCAGGCCGCATGGACTCCCTCGGGGTCGACGTGGCCCGCGGCGGCGAGGATCAGACCGTCATCTCGCGACGCCACGGCATGTGGTTCGACGAGCTGATTGCCTACCCCGGCACGCAGACCCCCGATGGCCCGACCGTCGCAGGGCTGACCATCGCGGCGCTGCGCGATCGGGCGCCCATCCACATCGACGTGATCGGCGTCGGCGCCTCGCCGTACGACTTCCTGAACCAGGCCGGCCAGCACGTGCTGGGCATCAACGTGGCGGAGGGCTCCACGGCTACCGACAAGTCCGGCCGGCTCACCTTCGCCAACCAGCGCAGCCAGTACTGGTGGAAGATGCGCGAGGCGTTGGACCCCGCCAATGCCACCGGCATCGCGCTGCCGCCTGATCAGCGGCTACTGGCGGATCTCAGCGCGCCGCGCTGGCGCCTGCAGGGCAGGACCGTCCAGGTCGAGAGCCGCGACGAGATCATCAAGCGCATCCAGCGCAGCCCGGACTACGCCAGCGCAGCCATCCTCGCGCTGATCGACACACCACACCTCGCCGACGTCCGCGCGCTCCAGGGCGGACGCAACAAGGAATACGACCCCTACGCCGCCAACCGTTGAGCGGTGCACTTACCTGGGCGGGCGCCGCATAGATTCGCGGCATGACGCGCATAGCCATCGTGAACCCCGCTGAGTGGATCCCCCGTATCGGGGATCTGCTCGCCGCTAATTGGGCCGAGACCGGTTTCGACTTCCCATTCGCGCCTGATGTCGAGGGCTACGGGCGGGCATTCGACGCCGGCCTGGTGTTCGCCGTGGCCGCGCTGGATGGCGAGTCGGTGGTCGGCTACTGCACGGTGGTGGTGACGCCGCACCCGCACAACCCCGCCGTGCTGATCGCCGGCAACGATGCGCTGTTCGTCGATCCCGCTTACCGCAACGGCCTGACCACTGGTCGGTTGCTCAAGGCAGTGGAAGCCGAGGCCAAGGCGCGCGGCGCGGTGCGGATGCTGTGGCATTGCCGGGCCGGCACGCCGCTGGCCGACATGCTGACTCGGCACGGCTATGCGCCTGTGGACATTGTTGTGATGAAGGAGCTTTGACATGGGCATCGAGATTGGAACCGCGCTGTGGGCCGCCGCCGCAGCATCGGCTGCAGGCGCAGCGGTGAGCTACGTCAACGGCCAGGCACAAGCAGGCGCGCAGAAGGATGCCGCTCAACAGGCCAAAGACGCAGCAACCGCGCAGGCCAACCAGGCTGACCAGGCCAACAACCGCGCCAACGCCAAGAGCCCGGACATCAACGCCATGCTCAGCGCGAACCAGCAGGCGGCCAAGGGCGGGGCATCCGGCACCATGCTGACCGGCACAACCGGCGTGGACCCGACCCAGCTGCAGCTCGGCAAGAACACCTTGCTGGGCTCCTGATCGATGAGCGACTACACCGGCGACAACCAGTCGAACGCGATGGCTCCCCCGCGGGACAAGATTTACACACGCTGGGGCCAGCTCAAGAGCGAGCGCGCCAGCTGGTGGGCCCACTGGAAGGAGATCAGCGACTACATGCTGCCCCGCAGCGGGCGCTTCTTCGTCCAGGATCGGAACCGCGGCGATCGCCGGCACAACAACATCTACGACTCGACGGGTACTCGCGCACTGCGCGTGCTTGCCGCCGGCATGATGGCGGGCATGACCAGCCCGGCCCGCCCGTGGTTCAAGCTGACCACGTCCGACAGGGAACTGGCGAAGTACGGCCCGGTCAAGATTTGGCTGAACGAGGTGACCGCGCTGATGCGCAGCGTGTTCGAGCGCTCGAACACCTACCGCGCGCTGCACTCGATGTACGAGGAACTGGGCGCGTTCGGCACGGGGTCGTCTATCGTCCTGCCGAACTACAAGAACGTCATCCACCATTACCCGCTCACCACGGGCGAGTACTGCATCGCCACCGACCACGAAGGCCAGGTCTCGACGCTCTACCGCGAACTGCAGAAGACGGTGTCCAACCTGGTCGGCGAGTTCGGGCTGAACAACTGCTCGACCACGGTCAAGAGCCTGTACCAGCGAGGCAGCCTCGACCAGTGGGTGACGATCATCCACGCCATCGAGCCGCGCTCGGACCGCGATCCGACCAAACGCGACGCGAAGAACATGGCCTGGAGTTCGACCTATTTCGAGGTCGGCGCGGAGCGGAACCAGTACCTGCGCGAATCCGGCTTCAAGGAGTTCCCCTCGCTGTGCCCGCGCTGGGCGACAGCCGGCGGCGACATCTATGGCAACAGCCCTGGCATGGAAGCGCTGGGCGACGTCAAGCAGCTGCAGCACGAGCAGCTGCGCAAGGCGCAGGGCATCGACTACAAGACGAAGCCGCCGCTCCAGGTGCCGACCAGCATGAAGGGACGGGACGTCGAAACGCTGCCGGGCGGCATCTCATTCGTCGATGCGGCCAACCCGCACGGTGGGATCAAGACCGCATTCGAGGTCAACATCGACCTGCAGCACCTGCTGCTGGACATCCAGGACGTGCGCCAGCGCATCAACAGCACGTTCTACGTCGACATGTTCCTGATGCTGGCCAACAGCGTCGATCAGCGCATCACGGCGACGGAAGTGGCAGAGCGTCACGAGGAAAAACTGTTGATGCTCGGCCCCGTGCTGGAACGCTTGCAGAACGAACTGCTGGGCCCGCTGGTGGAAATGGCCTTTGCACGCATCGTCGAGGCCGGCATCGTGCCGCCGCCGCCCGAGGAGCTGCAGGGCCAAGACCTGAACATCGAGTATGTGTCCCTGCTGGCACAGGCACAGCGCGCGGTAGGCACCAACAGCGTAGACCGCTTCGTCGGCAACCTGGGCGCGGTGGCGCAGTACAAGCCCGACGTTCTCGACAAGTTCGACAGTGACAAGTGGGCCGACGTGTACAGCGACATGCTGGGCGTGGATCCCGAACTGATCGTGGCCGACGACAAGGTGGCGCTCATTCGGCAACAGCGCGCGCAGGCGCAGCAGGCCGCTCAGCAGGCAGCGATGGCGAATCAGACGGCCGACACCGCGCAGAAGCTGGGCAACACCCCAACCACGGGCGGCAACGCCGCCAGCGACATCATGCAGATGTTCACCGGATACACGACAGGAGCCTAACCATGATTACCCCCAACGTTGGCCGCATCGTCCACTTTTATAGTCGCGCACACGTCGAACCCGAGGCCGCCATCGTCACGTACGTGCGGGGCGACCGCATGGTCAACCTGACTGTGTTTGACCGCAACGGCGATTCGCGTGCGGCCACGTCGGTGACGCTGGTGCAGGACGGCGATCCGACGCCGACCAATCACTACGCCGAGTGGATGCCGTATCAGAAGGGCCAGGCCGCAAAGACCGAAGCACTAGAAGCCAAGTTGCAAGGAGCCTGACATGGCGCTCACCAGCATGAAGCGGGACGCCGACGAGGCGTACGAGGTCTGCTACGACTCCAGCAAGTACGGATGGGGCCTGCAGATCAGCCTGGACTCGGACCAGGTCGAGAAGCTTGGCATCACCAAGGCGATGCGCGCCGGGCAGCAGGTCAGCGTGCGGGCGCTCGCCGTCGTCGTGTCCGTCACCGAGAGCTTGGAGTCGGACGGCGACAGCACGGGGCCGGACATCTCGCTGTGCCTGCAGATCACGGACCTCGATCTCACGCCCCAGGGCACGGCCAACGCCGCAAAGGCAGCGTCGATGCTGTACGGCGACGGCGAGTGAGCGGTGCACTTACCTCGTTTGCCTGCCGATAGATTGCTGCCATGAGCAATTACGACCCGCTGGATACCCGCAGCCAGGACCGCGCCAAGGCCGATAGCGACCTCCGCGCCAAGCTGGTTCGCGAAACCGAAGAGGCGGATCTCCGATGGCTCATGGGCAGCAAGCGCGGGCGCCGGATCGTATGGCGCTCCCTGGATAGGGCGGGCGTGTTCCGCCTCTCGTTCAACACCAACGCGATGCAGATGGCTTTCGCCGAGGGGAACCGCAACGAGGGGCTTCGCATGCTGGCGCAGATCCACGCGCTTTGTCCGGAGCTCTACCCGGTGATGGTCAAGGAACAGACAAATGTCAACCGAAACGCTGATGACGGAAACAACGGCCACAACGACCACTGAAGGCCAGCCTGCATCGGAAACGACCGGCACGCCCGCTACTGCTGCGGAGCAACCCGGTCAACAGCAGCAAGCGACCGAGGGGCAGACCACCGAGACGGCAAAGCCTGCCGGTGAGGGCGGCGAGTCGACGAGCGAGCAGGCGAAGCCCCAGGGCGCGCCGGAGAAGTACGAATTCAAGGCCGCCGAAGGGCAGCCGCAGTTCGACACCCAGGTGATCGAACAGTTCTCGGAAGTCGCTCGCGAATTGAACCTGCCCCAGGACGCTGCGCAGAAGGTGCTCGACAAGATGGCCCCGGTATTGGCCGCTCGTCAAGCCGACGCGCTGGAAGCCGCTCGCACACAGTGGGCGGAGACCGCGAAGGTCGACAAGGAATTCGGGGGCGACAAGCTCAACGAAAACTTGGCCGTCGCCAAGAAAGCGCTCGACCAGTTCGGCACGCCGGAACTGCGCACGCTGCTGAATGAGTCCGGCTTGGGCAACCACCCCGAAGTGCTGCGGGTGTTTTACCGGGCCGGTAAGGCAATCAGTGAGGACCGTTTTGTCCCCGGCGGCGCCGGCGGCAAAGGTCAGCAAGGCCAGCGCGATCTCGCGTCGGCCCTGTACCCCTCTCAGCAATCGTAAAGGAGCCTAAAACATGGCAACGCTTTCCACCACCGCGCTGACCCTTGCCGATTGGGCGAAGCGTATCGACCCCGATGGCCGCGTTCCGGTCGTCGCGGAACTGCTCTCGCAGTCGAACGAGATCCTGGAAGACGCGATGTTCGTCGAGGGCAACCTGCCCACCGGCCACCGCGTCACCATCCGCACCGGTCTGCCCCCGGTCTACTGGCGCTCGCTGAACCAAGGCGTGCCGCGCAGCAAGTCGATCACGGCCCAGGTGGATGAATCCGTCGGCATGCTGGAAGCCTACTCCGCGGTGGACGTGGACCTGGCCATGCTGAACGGCAATACCGCGCAGTTCCGCCTGTCGGAGGATTCCGCCTTCCTGGAGTCGATGAATCAGACCCAGGCACAGACCATGTTCTACGGCAACCCGGTCACCGACAACCGCCAGTACCTCGGCCTGGCGCCGCGCTTCGGCACGATCTCGGGCGCCGGTAATGCCCAGAACATCATCGATGCCGGCGGCACCGCATCAAACAACACCTCGATCTATCTCGTGGTGTGGGGCGACCAGACTGTGTTCTGCACGTTCCCGAAGGGCTCGAAGGCCGGCTTGCTGCACGAAGACCAAGGCCAGCTCACCGTGTACGACGCGAACAACAACCCCTACCAGGCGCTGCAGACCCGCTACCAGTGGAAGAACGGTCTGGTGGTGAAGGACTGGCGCTATGTGGTGCGCATCGCCAACATCAACACCACCGACCTGCTCGGCCAGTCCGGCACCCAGGCAGCCACCGCAGCCACCGCGATCATCAACCTGATGGCCCGCGCGATGGACCGCATCCCGAACTTCGGCATGGGCCGCGCTGCGTTCTACATGAACCGCACCGTCGCCTCGCTGATGCGCGTGGCTGCACTGAACAAGTCGAACGCGGCTCTCTCGATCGAGAAGTCGCTGTCGCAGTTCGGCACGCCGCAAGCATGGACCGGGTTCCTCGGCGTCCCCCTGCGTCGCGTCGACCAGATCTTGAACACCGAAGCCCGCGTGGTCTAAGGAGAACCCAACCATGTACCAAGACGCTTTCCTCCAGTTCAGCGCCGCGCAAGCGGTCACGGCCGCCGCGGCTTCCACCAACGTCATCGACTGGGGCACTGCTCGCGACATGGGCACCGGTGACAACCTCGAGATCGACATCCGCGTCAACGTTGCCGCTGCGGCGGCCGGCGCGGCCACGGTGCAGTTCCAGTACCAGACGGCAGACGATGCGGGCTTCACGACCAACGTGCAAACCGTGGTGCAGACCGATGCGATCCCAAAGGCGTCGCTGGTAGCTGGCGCCACCATCCCGTTGCACGTCGACCGCTCGGCCCCGTATGCCGCACGCCGCTATGGCCGCCTGAACTACAACGTGGGCACCGGCCCGCTGACCGCCGGCACTTTCACGGCTGGCATCGTCAAGACGCTGCAGGATCCGCAAACCAGCTACGCGAGCGGCTTCGCCGTTCTGTAAGGAGCAACACCATGCCCCGTTACCGCATCAACGCACTCTCCTTCATCGACAACAAGCTTGTACAGGAGGGCGAGGAGATCGACACCGACGCCACGCCGAGCGCGCACTGGGAGCCCCTGGATAAGGCCGGCGATAAGGCTCGCGTTGCCGCTGAAGCTGCCGAAGCTGAGCGTGTTGCAGGACTCCAGCAGCAAGCCAATGCGGTGCAAGCCGCAGCGCAGGTCCTCGCAGCCGCAGGCGTGGCCGACTCACTGGCATAACGCTCCGTCCTTGTCGTATGCCAATTCGGGGGCCGCGTGCCCCCGTTACTTTTAGGGGAGTCACATGGCGAGCGAAGTCGACATCGCAAACCTGGCGCTCGGCCACCTTGGCGATAACGCTGTCGTGGCCAGCCTCAACCCGCCGGATGGCTCGGCGCAGGCTGACCACTGCGCAAGGTTTTACCCGATCGCGCGCGACTCCCTGCTGGAGATGCACAACTGGGGCTTTGCGACCAAGCGCATCAAGCTGGCGCTGCTGAGTTCGGCATGGCCCGAATGGACATATGCCTACGCCCAGCCGAACGACGCGCTGAATCTCCTTGCCGTGCTGCCGCCGGACGCCACCGACGACTACAACATGGTGCCCGGCTACCAGACGAACAACGTGCCCGTCACCCTTGGTACCGGCTACGTGCCGCAACCCTATTCGGCAGAGGCCGACGACTCGGGCAACAACATTATCTACACCGACCAGGTGAGCGCGGTGCTGCGATACACGGCGCGCGTCACGGACGTGACCAAGTTCCCCCCGCTGTTCATCATGGCGCTGGCGTGGCATCTGGCGTCGATGCTGGCAGGCCCGATCATCAAGGGCGACGCAGGCGCGGCAGAAGCCAAGCGCTGCGCAGCCATGATGCAGGCGTGGCTTAGCAAGGCAGTGGAGTCGGACGCCAATCAGCGGCGCATCGCGCCGGCCCATACCGTCGGCTGGATCTCGGGGCGCTGATATGGCAAACGTGCGTACCCTAGAACGGTCGTTTGCTGGCGGCGAGGTCACGCCGGAATTTTTTGGCCGCATCGATGACGTGAAGTTCCAGACGGGCGCGGCAAAAATGCGCAACTTCCTTGCGTTGCCCCACGGGCCGGCCGCGAACCGACCCGGCTTCGGTTTCGTGCGCGAAGTGAAGGACTCGACACAGAAGACGCGCATCATCCCGTTCGTCTACTCGACCACGCAGACCATGGTCATCGAGGTGGGTGCGGGCTATTTCCGCTTCCACACCCAGGGCGCTACCCTGATGAATGGTGGCGTGCCGTACGAGATCACGAACACTTTCGCCGCGGCGGACCTGTTCGATATCCACTATGTGCAGTCGGCGGACGTGCTGACCCTGGTGCACCCGAACTACCCGCCGCAGGAACTGCGCCGGCTTGGCGCGCTGAACTGGACGCTGACATCGATCACCTTCACGCCGACCATTACGGCACCGACGGGCGTCGCGTCAGTGGCGACGCAGGCCACCAGCCCGTCGAACCTGCGCGATTATTCCTATGTAGTGACCGCCATCGGCAGCAACGGCAAGGACGAGTCGCTCGCGTCGACGTCGGCCTTGACCGCGCCGCAGAACAACCTGCTGCAGACAGGCGCCTACAACACCATCACGTGGGCTGCGGTGTCGGGGGCGGTGCGGTACAACGTCTACCTGCAGCGAAACGGTCTCTATGGCTACATCGGCCAGACCGATGGCCTGACGTTCAAGGACGACAACATCACGCCGGACTTGTCCAAGACGCCGCCGCTGCAGTACAACCCGTTCCCGGGCGTTGGCGCCTACCCGGGCGCGGTGAGCTACTTCGAGCAGCGTCGATGCTTCGCCGGCACGCTCAACAGTCCACAGAACATCTGGATGACCAAGAGCGGCACCGAGTCGAACATGGCGTACTCGCTGCCGACTCGTGACGATGACTCGATCAATATCCGTGTCTCGGCGCGGGAGGCGAACACCATCCGCCATCTGGTGCCACTCTCGAACCTGGTGCTGCTGACCAGCTCAGCCGAGTGGCGCATGACCAGCATCAACACGGATGCGATCACCCCGAGTTCGGTCAGCGTGCGGCCGCAGTCCTATATCGGCGCGAACAACGTGCAGCCGATCATCGTCAACAACAACCTGCTCTATGCCGCCGCGAGGGGCGGCCACGTGCGCGAGATGGCCTACGCCTGGCAGGCCAACGGCTATATCACGGGCGACTTGTCGCTGCGCGCGCCGCACCTGTTCGACGGGCAGAACATCGTCGACATGGCCTATGCCAAGTCCCCGCAGCCGATTTGCTGGTTCGTCTCGGACTCCGGCAAGCTCCTCGGCCTGACCTACGTGCCGGAGCAGCAAGTCGGTGCGTGGCACTGGCACGACACCGACGGCGCTTTCGAGTCGGTGGCTGTCGTGGCAGAGGGCAACGAGGACGTGCTCTATGCCGTAATCAGCCGCACGATCGGCGGCGTCCAGAAGCGCTACGTTGAGCGCATGGCGTCGCGACGCTTCGCCACCCAGGCGGATGCGTTCTTCGTCGATGCAGGCCTGACCTATTCCGGCGCCGCGGCTACCGTCATCAGCGGGCTGTCGCACCTGGAAGGGAAGACGGTCAGCATCCTGGGCGATGGCTCGGTGTTCCCACAAGCCGTGGTGACCGGCGGCCAGGTCACGCTGGCATTCGCCGCGAGCAAGGTGCAGATCGGCCTGCCGATCACCGCCGACCTCCAGACGCTGCCGCTGGCGATGCAGATCGACAATGGTTTCGGCCAGGGTCGCGCCAAGAACGTGAATAAGGCGTGGCTGCGCGTCTACAACTCGGGTGGCATCTCGATCGGGCCCGACGCCAACACACTCGTGCCCGCCAAGCAGCGCACGACCGAACCCTATGGGACCGCGACCGCGCTCAAGACCGATGAAATTCCGGACATGCTCACGCCGACCTGGGCGGCGGCCGGCCAGATCTTCGTGCGGCAATCTGATCCGCTACCCCTGACCATCGTGTCACTCACGCTGGAGGTGGCGATCGGCGGGTAGTGGTGCACTTATCCCGGCGCCAGCCCGGTACCTTCCGGGCAATACACTGAAAGGGTAGAGCATGGCTTTCTCCGCTCTCGCATTCCAAGGCGCCGGCGCCGGCATGAGTACCGTCGGCAGCTACTTCTCCTCGCAGACGCAAAAGGCTGCGCTCGGCACGCAAGCCGACGCAGCCGACATCAACGCACGCATGGCCGAGTCCAGCGCGCAATCGGCGCTATACCAGGGACAGCAGCAGGAGATTGCCGCGCGGATGAGAACCGCGCAGCTCAAGAGCACGCAGCGCACCGCGATGGCGGCCAATGGCGTGGACCTGGGCAGCGGCAGCGCGGTCAACGTGCTCACGTCCACTGACACGATGGGCGAGATCGACGCGAACACCATCGCGGCCAATGCCGCGCGGGCGGCGTTCGGCTACAGGACCCAGGCGACCAATTTCCAGAACGATGCGCTCATGAAGCGGGCAACCGCCAGCGGCATCAGCCCGATCGCTTCCGCCACCAGCACGCTGCTGAGCAGCGCCGGCCAGGTAGCCAGTTCGTGGTACACCATGAACAAGGCCGGGGCGTTCGCAGACCCCGACGTCGCAGCGGCCAATAAGACCAGCGATCCTATTTACACCCTCGGCGGCCGCAAAGGCTGGTGGAGCCAGTAATGCCGCGCGTACCCACATATGACACCCTGCAGGCCACGCCGACTGTTCAGCCTAACGTGCGCGTCGACGCGCCGCAGATGCAGGACGTGGCGGGGCAGCAGGCCCAGCAGATGGGTCAGGGGCTCATGCGCGCCGGCGACGCGGCCGGGCGCGTCGCGCTCGACATGCAGAACGAGGCAAACCAGCTGCGGGTGATCGATGCCACATCGGCCGCTCGCGAGAAGCTGTACGATCTCATGTATAAGCCCGAGACCGGCCTGCTGCAGCAGAAAGGCTGGAATGCCTTGCAGCGCGACAGCGGCAAGGATCTGGCCACCGAGTACAGCGAGAAGTTCCAGGAAGTCGCCTCGGGCATCGCCGATACGCTCGGCAACGACGAGCAGCGGCGCTTGTTCTCGCAGCAGACGATGCAGCTCCAGGCGCAGCTGCACGGCACCGCCACGCAGCATATGGGCAGCGAATACCGAACCTATCAGGGCGGTGTGATGGATGCCGAGATCAAGAGCCAGCAGAACGCGATCGGCCTGCTTGGCGCGACCGACCCCGGCCAGATCAACCCGGCCACCGGCAAGTCGCGCATCGAGGAATCGGCGCAATCCATTTTCACCGCGGCGCGCGCCAAGGCGCGACTGGCCGGCTTGCCGCAGGCACTGGCTGATACCCAGGCGCTGGACGCTGTGAGCGGTGCGCACAAGCTCGCCGTCGATGGCCTGATCGAGTCCGGCAAGTACGAGCAGGCGTCCGCGTACCGGGAGCGGTACAAGGACCAGTTCAACGCGCACGACCTGCTTGACGTGGCGCAGAAGATCGATAACGTGGCGAACCTCAAGCAGGGCTATGCCGCAGTCGACAGGACGTTTTCCACTGTTGCGCCGCAGCTGAACCCGTCCAGCTTCGACCGGGCATTCAATATCGCCGTGGGCACGGAGTCTGGCGGCCGGCAATTCGGCGCCGACGGCAAGCCGCTGACCAGCCCGAAGGGCGCCATCGGGATCGCCCAGGTCATGCCGGACACAGCCCCCGAGGCTGCCAAGCTGGCCGGCCTACCGTGGGACGAGAACCGGTACAAGAACGATCCGGACTACAACAAGGAGCTCGGTCGCGCCTATTTCCAGAAGCAGGTGCAGGACTTTGGCGGCAACTTGGCGCAGGCCTACGCCGCCTACAATGCCGGGCCCGGTGCCGCGCGCGACGCACTGGCTAAGGCCAAGAAGGACGGCGGCGATTGGCTGGCGAACCTGCCCGTCGAGACCCAGGCCTATGTGCACAAGAACATGGCCGCGGTCGCCGCTGGGGCTGGCGCGCCCAAGATGCCGACACAGGAAGAGCTGCAGCAGCAGGTGCTGGCTCAGATGCCGCCCGACACGAACCCCAAGGTACGCAAGGCCGTCGAGCAGGAAGTCGAACGCCGCTTCGCCATTGTCAAGCAAAGCAAGGAGCAGCTGGCTGGGCAGGCCGTGGACGACGCCATGACCTGGCTGCGCGCGAACGATTACAACTGGTCGGCCATGCCGGTCAGCCTGCAGTCGCGCGTGCCGTCCGACAAGATGGACAACCTGATGGATTACGCCGCCAAGGGGGCGAAGGGCATCCCAGTGCAGACGAACCTGTCGCTGTACCAGATCCTGTCGAGCGACGACTACCTGCGCAAGCTCACGCCGCAGCAGTTCGCGGAGACCCGGCAGCAGCTGTCGGATTCCGATTTCAAGAAGTTCGCGGACCGGCGCGACGCGCTCACCAATCCCAACGCGGCCAACGGGCCGAGCGAACTCAACACCCAGGCGATTGGCCGCGCCCTGGAGGATCGACTCGCCCTGATGGGCGTCGATACCAAACCGAAGCACACCGACACCGAAGCGCAGGCGCGGCTCGGCATGGTGCGCAAGATGGTAGACGACTGGGTGCTGAACGCGCAGCAAACCGTCGGCAAAAAACTGGGCGACGCCGAGACGACGAGGGCCATCGACGATCTGTTCCGCCAGTCGGTTACGCTACGCAGCACGTTCATGGGCATGGCCGGTGACGCGAAGACGCAGCCGCTGCTGTCGCTCAGCAAGGCCAGCGACATCCCGGACGAGGCGCGCAAGGCCATCGAAAGCCAGTTCAAGGCGCGGGGCATCACCCCGAGCGATGCCGACATGGTCGGTGCGTTTATCCGGGGCAAGCTCTCCATCCGCCAGAACACCGCCCGCAACGGGGCAACCGGGAACTACTAAATGCCTGACCAATTCGACGCCGCCGCCGCGGTGGACGGCTTCCTGGCCGATCAGACCGCTAGCCAGCTCAAGACCAGCATGGCCCTGTCGGCGCAGGAGAAACCCGACTTCGTGGCCGAATCGCGCCGGCTGTCGCAGACCCTGGGCCTGCCGCCGCAAACCGTGGCCAGTGACATCGAGAGTGCGAAGCAGCGCGCCACCGTCGAGACGTTCGACGCCGCGGCGTACGCGCGCGACTTCCCGCAGGCAGCCAAGTTCATGGCCGACCCGCAGAACGCAGCCGTGGCTCACGATGATACGCAGAACCTTGGCGCACTGGACAGCACGCTGAGCGCCATCGGCGCCGCTGCTCGCTACATGGTCAGCGCCGACGATAAGGGCGGCCTGCTGCGCGACATCTGGGCGGGCGTGCACGGTGCGAACCGTGGTGCCGCTGGTGTGTTCCAGGCCGGCGCCGAACTGGCCGCGCCACTGCTCGACCCACTGGCCGGCACGATCCTGCCTGAGAACCCGTTGCGGCGCGCCGCGGCCTCGTTTGCCGGCATGGGCGCATACTCCGGTCAGTCCATGAAGGAACTGAGCCCGCCCAGCAACAGCGTCATTGGCGGCGGGGTGTCGAGCGGGGTGCAGTCGCTCACGCAGAACATGCTGACCCTGCCGCTGGCCTTCTTCCCGGGCGGGCAGGCCGCCGCGCTCGCCGGCATGGCTGGTGGTCAGGGCGGGCAGTCCTATCAGGACGCGCGGGAGAAGGGCTTGCCGATGCAGACGGCGCTGCCGTTCGCGGCGTCGCAGGCGGCCATCGAGTACGCCACGGAGAAGATCCCGATGCAGCGGCTGCTCGGGGATCTTGCCAGCAACGCCACGCTGCGCCAGACGCTGGTGCACCAGATCGCCAGCGAGGTGCCAGGCGAACAGATCGCCACCGTGCTGCAGGACGCGAACGAGTGGGCCATTCTTCACCCCGAGAAGTCTTTCAAGGACTATCTGGCGGACCGTCCGGCCGCCGCGGCGCAGACCCTGATCGCCACGGTCATCGGCGTGGGCGGCAACGTGGCCGTCATGCGCACCATCGATGGTGTGGTCAATGCTGACGCCAAGCAGCAACAGGCCGCCCAGCAGGCGGAGCGCAGCGCCCAGGCGCTGTCCGCGCTCGACCAGCTTGCCGCGGCTTCCAAGCTGCGCGAACGCGCACCCGACACCTTCGAGCAGTTCGTCGCCCAGGCCACGCAGGACGGGCCGGTGCCCGACGTCTATATTGATGCCAAGGTGCTGGCACAGTCCGGCGTGGCCGAGCAGGTGGCAGCCGTGTCGCCGGCGGTGGCTGAGCAGTTCCAGACCGCGCTCGATACGGGCAGTGACATCCGAATCCCGGTGGCCGACTTCGCCACAAACATCGCGGGCACCGAGTACGCGCAGGGGCTGCTCGACCACCTGAAGACCGACCCTAATGGCATGAGCCGCGTCGAGGCGCAGGAATACATGCAGTCCCACGCCGAGCAGCTGCAGCAGGACGTGGAGAAGGCACTGGCCGAGAAGCAGGGCGACGACACGTTCAAGGCATCCGCCGAGGCGGTGAAGGCCGAGGTGCGCAGCCAGCTCGAGCAGGCGGGTCGCTTCACCGCCCCGGTGAATGATGCCTACGCCTCGATGGTAGGCAACTTCTACGCCGTGATGGCGGCGCGCCTGGGGCTCACACCCCAGGATATGTTTGCGCGCTACCCGCTGCAGGTGGCGGCGCAGCGCATTGCCGGCGGTCAGCAGTTGGATCAGGGTCAGCGCGGCGCGTTCAACCCGGCCACCAACACCATCACGCTGCTCAAGAATGCCGACCTGAGCACCTTTCTGCACGAGACCGGGCATTTCTCCCTTGAGGTGCTGACCGACCTCGCTGCTCGGCAGGACACACCGCAGCCGGTCAGGGACGATGCGGCCGCGCTGATGAAGTGGTTCGGCCTGCGCGACCTCGACGAGTGGCACGCACTGGACTTCGAAGAAAAACGCAGCCACCACGAGCAATTCGCCCGCGGCTTCGAGGCTTACCTGTTCGAGGGCAAGGCCCCCAGCATCGAGATGCAGGGCCTGTTCCAGCGCTTTCGCGCATGGCTGCTCAACGTCTACAAGGAGCTCAAGGCTCTGAACGTGGAGCTCACCGACGAGGTGCGCGGCGTGATGGATCGCATGCTCGCCTCGACCGAGGAGATCAAGCTGGCCGAGCAGGGCCGATCCATGATGCCGCTGTTCACGTCCCCCGACCAGGTCGGGATGACGCCGGAGGAGTTTGCCGCCTACCAGGCGCTGGGCGTGGACGCAACGAACGATGCGATTCAGGATCTCCAGGCGCGCGGCCTGCGCGATATGCAGTGGATCCACAATGCCCGGGGGCGCGAGATCGCACGCCTCAAGAAGGAATCCGCCGCCCGCCGGGCGGAAGTCCAGATGGATGTCCGGCGCGAGGTGATGAGCCAGCCGGTCTATCGCGCCTGGCAGTTCCTCACCGAGAAGCCGAAGAAGGTCGCCGGCGAGCAGACGCCGGAGCAGGCAGCGCACAAGAGCGCGATGGTCGAGTGGGAGAAGCAGCGCACCGAGGCCGGCGACGTGGCGCGCGAGAAGGCGAAGCGCGACGCCTGGGAGAACGCCGCCGAGTCCAAGGCGGACTATCCCAATGGGCAGGCGCGTGGCATGGCCAAGGGCCAGTTCCTCGCCCGCATGAAGAAGGACATCGACCTGACCGTGGCGCGCGCGCTGCTAGACTGGGAGCGCGCCAACCTGAAGCCGGAGCGCCCGGCGACCCAGGTCGAGGAGTCCCCGGATGCGCAGCACTACGGCAAGCTTGACCTCGATGCGGTGCGCAGCCTGGGCATTCCGGCCGAGATCACCGACCACATCAAGACCCTGCGCATGACCGGCAAGGAGGGTCTGCACCCGGACGTAGTGGCGGAACTGTTCGGCTTCACCTCCGGCGATGAACTGGTGCGTACGCTGGCCGCCGCGCCGACCCCGAAGGACGAAATCAATGCGCTGACCGACGTGCGCATGCTCGAGCAATACGGGGACCTGGCCGACGCACAGGCCATCGAGCGCGCCGCCGACCGTGCCATCCACAACGATGCGCGTGCCCGCCTGGTGGCGACCGAGGCGAATGCCCTGGCGAAAGCCACCGGCAAGCCGAAGCTGCTCGCCACCGCTGCGCGCGAGTATGCGCGGGCCATCATCGACCGCCTCAAGCTGCGCGATATTCGGCCCGGCCAGTACGCCGCTGCCGAGGCGCGCGCGGCGAAGGCGTCTGACAAGGCCATGAGCGCCAAGGACCTCGACACGGCGGCGGCTGAGAAGCGCAACCAGTTGGTCAATAACTACGCCGCCCGGGCGGCCTACGCCGCACAGGAGGAGGTCGAAAAGGGCCTGCGCTACCTCAAGAAGTTCGACAGCGAGGGCGTGCGCAAGAGCCTGGACGCCGACTATATCGAGCAAATCGACGCGTTACGCGACCGGTACGACCTGCGCCAGCAGTCCAACAAGGCCGCCGACCGTGGGGTCAGCCTGCGCACCTGGGTGCAATCGCGCCTCAATGCCGGCGAGATCCCGGACATTGCCGAGTCGCTGCTGAGCCCGCGTGAACGCGCCGCGTACCTGGCCGAGACGCAGAGCCGCGACGAGGACGGCGACCTTGTCTATGCCGACGACGAGGATCGACTCAAGCTGCTGGCCGAGGCCATCGACCGTAGCGCGAAGCGCCCGTACAAGGACCTTACCGTCGAGGAGTTTCGCGGCTTGGTCGAGACCATCAAGAACGTCGAGCACCTCGGGCGACTCAAGCACACGCTGCTGACCGCGCGCGACAACCAGACCTATGAGGCCGTGCGCGACGAGATCGCCGCCGGCATCAACGCGGATGCCAAAAAGGGCGGCAAGAACACCCGCACGGCAAACGACTGGCTGGGCCAGAAGCTGCAGGCTATCAAGCAGTTCGGCGCCGCCCACATCAAGGTGGCCACCTGGGCGCAGATTATGGACGGCGGCAAGGACAACGGCCCGGTGTGGCGCTACATCGTCCGGCCCGCCAATGAGCGCGCGTCGCGCGAGACGACCATGCGCGCCGACGCCACGGCGGCACTGGACGCCATCCTGAGGCCGGTGCTGGCGAAGGTGGCGGCGACCGACAAGCTTGGCAAGGGCAAGTTTTTCCCGACCATCGGTGACTCGCTGAATTGGCAAGAGCGGTTCGCCATCGCCCTGAACGTCGGCAACGAGTCGAACATGCAGCGCCTGCTAGGCGGCAAGGGTTGGACGATGGGCCAGATCAAGCCCGTGCTCGATACTCTGACCACGGCAGAATGGCAGGCCGCGCAGGCGATTTGGGACCACTTCGAGAGTTATCGCCCGCAGATCGCCGAGAAGGAAAAGCGGGTGTCCGGCAAGGAACCCGAGTGGATCCGCGCGCGCCCGATCAGCGTGCAGACCGCCGACGGGCAGGTGCTTACGCTGCGCGGCGGCTACTACCCGGTGGTCTTTGACCCTCGCGTGAACATGAAGGCGTCGCAGCACAGCGCGGCCGAGGAAGCCAAGAATCTGCTCAAGTCGGCATACTCGGCCGCCACCACGCGGCGCAGTTTCACCAAGTCGCGGGTCGATGAGGTGTCCGGCCGCCCGCTGCTGCTCAACCTGCAGGGCCTGTATTCCGGCGTCAATGACGTCATCCACGATCTGGCCTGGCACGAGTGGGTTATTGATGCCAACCGGCTGCTGCGCTCCAAGAGCATTGACTCCGCCATCCGCGAGCACTACGGTCCCGAGGTCAAGCGCGAGTTCGAGAAGTGGCGCGACGACATCGTGGCCGGCACGCGCCGGCTTGACCACGCTATCGAGCGCGCTGCCGGATGGGCGCGCCAGAGTGTGAGCGCATCGGCCCTGACGTTCAACGTGGTCAGCGCGGCGATGCAGCCGCTCGGCCTGTCCAACTCCATCGTGCGCATCGGCGCCACATGGGTCGGCAAAGGCTTGGCGCGCTATGTCGCCTCGCCTATCGAGTCGACGCGCGAGGCGCAGGCCAAGTCGGAATGGCTGACGAACAGGACGCGCACGCGCTTTCGCGAACTTAACGAACTGCGCAACCAGGTTCAGGGGCAGACCGCAGCCAAGGAACTCCTGGGCCGGTACGGCTACTGGATGATGATGCGCGCCCAGATGATGGTCGATGTGCCCACCTGGTGGGGCGGCTACGAGAAGGCGATCGCCGAGGGGCACAACGAGGATACCGCCATCGCGCTGGCTGACCAGGCAGTGAAGGATTCGCAGGGCGGCGGCGAGGAGGTGGACCAGTCTGGCGTCGAGCGCGGCGGCCCGCTAGTCAAGTTGTTCACCGCCTTCTATGGATTCATGGGCACCACGCTGAACACTGGCTATCGGGACGCCAAGACCGAGGCCAGCAAGGCGAAGATCGGCGTCAACATGCTGCTGCTCTACAGCGTGCCGGCCGTGCTCGGTGCGATCCTGAAGGACGCGCTCACCCCCGGCGGCGGGGGCGACGATCCGGAGAAGCTGGCCAAGAAGCTCATTGCCGAGCAGCTCTCGTTCCTGATGGGCATGGTGGCATTCGGTCGCGAGTTCGACCAGGCCGGAAAGGCGCTGCTGGGTGAAGACAAGGGGCGTGGCTACAGCGGTCCGGCCGGCCTGCGCGTTGTGGTCGATTCTTACAAGATGGCGCAGCAAACGCACCAGGGCGAGTTCGACGACGGTTTCCGCAAGGCCTTCGTCAACCTGCTGGGCGACCTGGCCGGCCTGCCGGCGGTGCAGATCAATCGCACCATCACGGGGGCGCAAGCGCTCTCGGAGGGTAAGACAGCCAACCCGGCCGCACTGGTTTTCGGCTTCCAGAAGTAGTAACCCACGGGTGCACTTACCCGCGCTCCTATCGCACACCATTCCGGCAGTGCAATAGGAGCGTTTCGCATGACCATCAACTCCGCAACGCGCAAAGCCGGCCCGTTCCTGGGAGATGGTGCGACGACCGGCTTTCCGTTCGCCTTCAAAGTGTTTGCCAAAGGCGACGTCCAGGTGACGTTGACGAATACATCCGGGGTTGAATCGACCCTGGTGCTGGATTCTGACTATAGCGTCGCGATCAACGCAGATCAGACTGTGAGCCCGGGTGGCTCAATCACATACCCGAAGGCCGGTAGCCCAATGGCGGCCGGCTACAAGCTCACCGTCACGGGCGCCCTGCAGAATCTGCAACCGACCAGTCTTCCGAACAACGGCCCGTGGTACCCGAAGACAGTGGAAGATGCTTTCGACCGCGCTGTGATCCTGATCCAGCAGTTGGGAGAAAAGGTGGGGCGGGCTGTCCAGTTCCCGATTTCCGACTTGGTTCCGCCCAGCGTGGTCCTGCCTTCGGCTCCCGGACGGGCGAACAATGCGCTCGGATTTGATGCGAACGGAAACCCAATAGCGCTTCCTTTGACGATCGGTTCCGTCACCTCCCCAGTCGTCGCAAACCTCGTGCTGCTACGCGCAGTGGTGAAAGGATCCGCAGTATCGGTCTTTGCTACCGGTTACTACACCGCTGGTGATGGTGGCGGCGGCCCCTACTACTACGACCCGACCGACACGACCAGCGTCGACAACGGGGGCACGATCATCGTTGCAACGGATGGTGGTCGGTGGAAACTCCAACTTCAAGGGGCTACACCTACGGTTTCGCAGTTCGGGGCGAAAGGCATTGGCGCTGCGTTTGATGACACTTCGGCGTTTAGCGCAGCAGCGGCGTCAGTCGGCGCGAATGGCCAGGTGCGCGTACCGAAAGGAACCTGGAATCTCACGTCGAACCCGACCCCGGCCGTTACCTGGATCGTCGAAGCCGGCGCGACGTTTGTCGGCTCAGGCGCTCTCTGCGTGCCGCTGAACTACCCATCAACAGGCCGCGTGGTCAAACTCGGCGCAGGTGGCACATACGGGCACGCTACCAAGATTGGTGCCCAATCCGCATGGCTGGAAGCTATTCGCGTCAATACCGAAGCGAACGCCGATCTGGTGGTTCTTTCGTCTATCGGTCAAGGCGGTATTCTGGGTGGCTCGCAGACGATTGACTTTGCCACGCCTGGCTCGATGGGCTGTATCGGCGTGATCGGGTTCGGCATCAACAACAACACTGATCAGACGAAGATCCAAACCGCGTACGCGGGGTACTTCGAGGCACGCCGCTTCATCAACGGCGCGAACAACGCCGGGTCTGCACAGGGCGTTGAGATTGATATTGCAAACTTCGGCTCGCTAGTAACGCAGACGCCGCTATCCCCCAACAATACGGGGATCAGCGAAGGGTTCCGTATTGCATCTGGCGCGGGTGCGGCGGGAGCTGTGAAGGCTTCTGCCGCGATGACGATTATCAACAACGGGGCGAACTTCGATAAAGGCATCATTTTCCAGAGCACCGCGCTCGATACGACCAGCGGCGAAGGAAAAGCCATCGAGTTGTTCAAGGCTCACGGCATCGTCTGGTACAGCAGCGGTGGCAGCGTGGTCGCACGCATGCGCAGCGATGCGCAGAATGCCGCGCTTGGAATCGTGTTTACCGACTCTAATGTCCTACTTCAGACGATGGCAGGCGCAAACCTGTTTTCGTTTGATACCTCCGGAAACTTCGGCTTGATCGGCGCGGGCGCTGTCATCAAGAACGGCGGCCTTCAAGTCATTGGTGCGCGGCAAACCGGGTGGGGGGTAGCTTCTAACGGCAGCAAGGCCGCGTTCAACGGCTCTACCGCAACCCTCGCACAGACATCGGCAGCACTCGCGCAGCTGATCGCAGACCTGACTACACACGGACTTATCGGAGCCTAACGATGGAAAAGCTCACCTTTGAATTTACCGGCGCCGAAATGGCAGTCATCAACGAGGGGTTGATGCAAGTCCCTTATGGAAAGGCCGCCCCTGTGGTCAATGGCATTAATGCGCAGATCCAGGCGGCATTCAATAAGCGAAAGGATGAAGAGGCGCCGAGCGGTGCAACCCCTCCGCCTGATGAGGGCCGCGGCGACTGAGGCATCGCAGCGTACGCATAGCAAACAAATACCAGGGTCCCCATATGCCAGAAGATTTCAAACAGAACGCAGCGTTCAAAGATGCCGTCAAGGAGGGCATCGCCGAATGGCTGAATCAGCAGTTCGCCGCCTTCGGGCGATGGACCTTTTACGGACTGCTCTCGCTGGCAATGGGGGGCCTTGTGTACTTCGCCCTGGTCGGGCTTGGCTGGAAGAAATAGGAGCCGCAATCATGATCCTCTCCATCATTTCCCTGCTCGGCGGCGGCCTACTCCGTCTGCTGCCCGAGGTCTTCGCGTTCCTGAACAAACGCACCGACAACGATCACGAGCTCGCCATGATGGACAAGCAACTCGCGCTCGAACAACAGCGTGGTGCAAACCACCAGGCCGAGGTCGAGCTGCAGACCAGTAGCGAGCAGATTGTCCACATGCTCGATGCTCAGGCCGAGGCGCTCAAGGCCCAGATGCAGATCACGGGGATCAAGTTCGTCGACGCGCTCAACTTCCTGGTGCGACCGATCACCACCTATTACATGCTGGCGCTGTACGGTCTCGCCAAGTGGGCGATGTTCATGGTGGCGTACAAGTCCGGTCTGAATAGCTGGGACGCCATCCTGAAGATCTATGGCCCTGACGACGCCGCGATGCTGTCCGGCATCCTGGGCTTCTGGTTCGTCGGCCGCTGCTTCGAGAAAGGCCGCAAGTGAAAGCCGCCCTCGAGTTGCTGGTCACCCTCATCATGCGGTTCGAGGGCTGCCGGCTGACTGCCTATCAGGACGTGGCCGGGATCTGGACCATCGGCTACGGCGAGACGCTCGGGGTCAAGGAGGGCATGGTCTGGACCCAGGCGCAGGCTGAATCGGTGCTGCGTATGCGCGTCGCGCAGTTTCTGCTGGGGGTCTACCACCGTGCTCCCATGCTCTGGCTGGAGCCGCCGGAGCGCGCCGCGGCGTGTGGCAGCCTAGCGTACAACATCGGCCTGGGCGCCTTCAACGCCAGCACGGTGAAGCGGAAGACCAACGACGGGGAGTGGCAGGCCGCTGCCAATGCGTTCCTGCTCTGGAACAAGGCTGGCGGCCGGGTCGTCAATGGGCTGACCATTCGCCGCCGGGCCGAGCGCGGCGTCTACCTATCGGCCTGACCGTCAACCCTTCCAGGCGATAGGTGCGGTGGCAGAACAGGACGTGACACCGCTAAACCCGTTCCGGCCAATCGAGAGCTTTATCCGTTGCTCGTTCACCTGCTCGATCTGGCGACCCTTCCGTTGTGCCACGTCGTGCGCCACGCTGGTGAGCGCAGCCTTACATGCCGTGGCCACCGCGGCGGATTCGGGGATGAACTGGTACCGGCCGTAGTTGACGGTGAGCGCAAAGCCGCCCGGGGTATCCTCGACCGCATACTCGGTGTCCCGGTCGAAGGGCGTCATCGGCTTGTCGGTGTATGCCATCGGCGTGGTGCATGCGGCCAGGCTGGAAAGGGCGAGGCCCGCAACGAGTGTTCTTACCAGCATTGTGTTCTCCCGGTCATTTTGACGCTATCGTACCGCAGCCCTTGGGTGCTGTGCGCGCCCCGTCAAGACGTGGGTCATAAGCTTTTCGTAAACCTAGTGTAAACAGGCACTTACGCAAAGGAGACTAGGAAACCTATGACCCGGGTTCCCGCTTGTAAGTTGTTGATTTATAAGCGGGAAATACCTTTTTCGACGGTGGGTTAATAGCCTATCCGGGGTTCGAATCCCCGTCTCTCCGCCAGAACAACGGAAAAAGCCCTTGATACTCAAGGGCTTTTTCTATTTCCGGGGCAGGTTTCAGGGGCACTACATCGGGGCACCACATCGGGGCACCACGTAGGGGCCACCACGTGCATCTGGAGTCCTGGCATCAGGTGGGCTCCCCATGCATAGAAAAAGCACCTGTCGCAGGTGCTTTTTTAATCTCCCACGGTTGAGGGGGAGGGGACCGAACCGGGTCGGCAAACTCATTGGGATCCGGTTCGGACTTGCAAGCCTAATCGGCTTGCTTGATCTCACTGCCATGTTGGCCAGAGGATCATCTGCCGCTTACCTTCGCTTTGCTACTGCGTGTCTCAGTCGGCAGATCTTCAGTATAGGTCGGCGCACGGCGGGGTCAACCTGAGTTTTATGGCGGGCCTTCGTGCTTGTGAGTTCTGGCGCACGTGGCGATCCGCGAGCATTCCCGAGGCCGTCGCGGCGAACGCGCCGTGCTACGATCGATAAAAAATCGGGATGAGACATTCAGTGAGCCAAGACATTGCAGCGCGCTTCAATGCGGAGTTGGCCCCGCGCATCGCCCAGACGATCACGGATTTGTTCAAGGGCCGCATTCAGGTCGCGGTGGTGCCGGACGAGAGGCCTGGCCGGGCGGCGCGCGTCCACCTTTGCGGCGAACCGTTCGATGAGCCGCGGCGGTTCGCGCAGCAGTTGAACGTCTACCTGTCGTGGGACGGGCTTGAGGTGGAAGCGCTGTTCGCTGCCGGTGGCGCGGAAAAATTCGAGCACTATCTCGCTGCCCTTCCGGGCAAGATGCGCGCGTGGCAAACGCCCCGGCAGATCGATTTCGGGACGCGCTCGCAGGCGGACCCTACCGTGCTGCTTGGCGGGCTGGATTTCGAGCATTGAGCTGCTCCCGCCTTCTCACCGCATCCCCAGCAGCCTCTCCACGTTTCGCGCCAGGTCCAGCAACTGCGGGGCGACTTCCCGCTCGCGCGCGGCGAATGGCCCGGCCGGTGCCGATACCCCGCAGTTAAAGATCATCCATTGCGAGTCCACTGGCCGGAACAGCGGCACGGCAAAGCCATAGACATCGCTGCGCCATTCGCCACGGTTCACGCAGTAGCCCTTGGCCTCGAAATCCTGCCGCAGGCGGGGGAACTGCGGCTGGAAGGCCAGGAAGGCATCCGGGTCCTGCAGGCGCAGGCGATTGAGCACGCTGTCGCGCTCTTCGGCGGGCGCCTTGCATAGCCAGGCCTTGCCGATGGCGGTGGTGAGCATGGGCAGCGCGGCGCCGATGTCCGGTGTGACGACGAGGCTGTCGGTGGAGCGGGCGGTCTCCACATAGATCATCTGCGTGCGGTCGCGCATGCCTAGCGACACCGCGCCGCCGACGCGATCGGCGAGTTCTTTCATCAATGGCCGGGCAATCTGGCGGATATGCATGCTGGCCAGCAGCGGATAGCCGAGCGAGAGCACGGGCGCGCCAAGCCGATACTTGGCCTGCGTGGCGTCGCGGCGCAGGTAGCCGAGCACGGTCAGCGTGTGCGTGAGCCTGGCCACGGCCGACCGGGACTGGCCGGTGCGTTGTGCAAAATCCTTGTTGCCGAGCAGGGATTCGCCAGGACGGTAGGCCAGCAGGATATCGATGCCGTGCGCGAGCGTGGTGGCGAACTGGCGGTCGCCGGTGTCGCGCTCGTTGGCCACGGGCGTGCCGCGCGAAGGCGTCGATGCCATCACGCGATCCCCAACGCGGTCTCCACGCGCCGCACCATCCGCAGCAGCCTGGGACCCATTTCGCGTTCGAGCTTTCGTGGCGTCATCCTGGCGCTTGGCGCCCCGCAATTGAAGACCAGTATCTCGCCGTCGATCTCGGCACGCATCGGCACGGCCACGGCATGCACGTCGCGCTGCCATTCCCCGCGCGACTGGCAGAAGCCGAGCGTGGCGAAATCGTGCGCCGCGGCTTCCAGCGCGGCGGCGTGCGCGTGCCATTGCCCGGCATCGCTGGCGCGCAGCGCAGCCAGCACCGGATCGCGCTCGCCGGGCGGCGCCTGGCAGAGCCAGGCGCGTCCGATGGCGGTGGGGAGCATGGGCAGCGAGGCGCCGATATCGGGCCGGAAGGCGATGGCGTCGTGCCCGCGGCTGGTTTCCACGTAGACCATTTGCAGCCGGTCGCGCAGGCCCAGCGAGACCGAGCCGCCCACTTCGTCGGCGAGCTGCTTCATCAGCGGGCGCGCGAGCTGCCTGACCTTGAGGCTGGCCAACAGCGGGTAGCCAAGCGAGAGCGCGGTGGAGCCCAGCCGGTAGCGGCGCAGCTCGGTGTCGTAGAGCAACAGCCCGCGCGCCGCCAGCGTGTACGTCAGGCGGCTGATGGTGGCCTTGGACAGCCCGGTGCGCGCAACCAGCTGCTTGTTGCTCATGACGGGCTCGCCTACGCGAAAGCACTGCAGCAGCGCCAGGCCGTGCGCCAGCGTGGTGGCGAAGGCGGGGTCCGGATGATGGGGGCGGGGCGGCATCGGGCGTGAGAGGAAGACAGTTCAAAGGCGGAGCATGGGCTGCGCCGCAGGGCCGGGATACGCATCCATCATAGCCATCGCCGGGCATTCCGGGCACGCCTCGCGTTCAAGATAGCGAAACATCGATCCGCTTTTCAGGCACTGCTTGCTAGGCTGGTTTCCACGCAGCCGATCCCGGCGGCACTTACCGGATGGAGCAAGACAGATGATCAGGGAACCGGACGCCTTTCAGGCCTTCCTGGCCGAATTGCGGCGTTTCGTGCGCGAGCGGCTGGTGCCGCGCGAGGCCGAGGTGGCCGCGCTCGATGCAATACCCGAAGCGCTGGTAAAGGAAATGGCCGAGCTGGGCTTGTTCGGTTTTTCGATTCCCGAGGCGTACGGCGGCGCCGGCATGACGACCGAGGAACTCGTGCTGGCGGCGCTGGAGTTGTCCCAGTGCTCGGTGGCCTTCCGCGCGCGGGTGGGCACCAATACCGGCATTGGCTCGGAAGCGCTGGTGGCGGATGGCACGCCCGAGCAGAAGCGCCGCTACCTGCCCTTGCTCGCCAGTGGCGAGCTGACCGGATCGTTCGCGCTGACCGAGCCGGAGGCCGGCTCGGATGCCACGGCGTTGACGACTTGCGCGCGGCGCGACGGCGACCACTATGTGCTCAACGGCACCAAGTGCTTCATCACCAACGCCCCCCTTGCTGGCTTGTTCACGGTCATGGCGCGCACCGATCCCGCGCGCAGCGGGGCCGCCGGCATCTCGGCATTCATCGTGGAGCGCGGCACGCCGGGCCTGACCACCGGGCAGCCGTATCGCAAGATGGGGCAAGAGGGCTCGCCGGTCTCGGCGGTGCACTTCAACGATTGCCGCGTGCCCGCCGCCAACCTGATCGGGGGCGAGGAAGGGCAGGGCTTTCGCACCGCGATGAAGGTGCTCAACAAGCAGCGCATCCACCTGGCCGCGCTGTGCACCGGGCCGGCCATCCGCATGCTGGATGAAGCGATCCGCTTCGTCACCGAGCGCAAGCAGTTCGGCCAGCCGCTGGCGGAATTCCAGCTGGTGCAGGCGATGATCGCCGATTGCCAGACCGAGATCTTTGCTGCGCGCGCGCTGATCATGGAGACAGCGCGCCAGCGCGATCGCGGTGAGGACGTGACCATGCAGGCCTCGATGTGCAAGTACTTCGCCTCCGAGATGTGCGGGCGCGTGGCGGATCGCTGCGTGCAGATGTTTGGCGGCTACGGCTATATCGCGGACTTCGGCATCGAGCGCTTCTATCGCGATGTGCGCCTGTTCCGCCTGTACGAAGGCACCAGCCAGATCCACCAGCTCAACATCGCCAAGCGCACGCTGGCGCAGGCGGCGGCCGGCAAGGCGTAGAGGCCAGCGGGCCATCAGAACGACACAGAACAGCCGCCGGCCATCATGCCAGGTGGCGTCATTCCGTCAAGGAGACACCATGTTGAAAACCATGCTTGCCGCGGGCTCCGTCCTGCTGACCCTGCTCGGGCTTGCGCAACCTGCGCTTGCCGAGGCAGCCTATCCCGCTAAAGTGATCCGCCTGGTCGTGCCGTTCCCGCCGGGTGGGTCCACCGATACGCTGGCGCGCTTGCTGGCCGAGCAATTGAAGGACGAACTCGGCCAGACCGTGGTCGTTGAGAACAAGGCTGGCGCGGGTGGCAATATCGGCGGCGATGCGGTGGCCAAGGCGGCGCCGGACGGCTATACGCTGCTGCTGGCCGCGGCCGGTCCCACCGTGATCAATCCCAGCCTTTACGCGCGCATGTCCTATGACCCGCTGCGCGACCTCGCGCCGGTCACGATGCTGGCGCGCGAGCACAACCTGATGGTGGTCAACCCTTCGGTGCCGGCGCGCAACCTCAAGGAGTTCATCGCCTATGCCAAGAGCAAGCCCGAGCAGCTCAGCTTTGGCTCGCCGGGCAACGGCTCCCCGGCGCAACTCGCGGGCGAGTTGCTGAACCATTCCGCCGGCATCAAGCTGCAGCACGTACCGTACAAGGGCAGCGGCCCCGCGGTGGCCGACCTCATCGCCGGGCATATCACGCTGATGATCGACAACATGCCGGCGTTGCTGCCGTATGTGCAATCGGGGCGCCTGCGTGCCTTGGCGGTAGCCAGCGACAAGCGCGCCAGCGCCTTGCCCGATGTGCCGACGGTCGAGGAGGCCGGGCTCAAGGGCTATGTGGTGACGGCGTGGAAGGGGCTGATGGCGCCGGCCGGCACGCCGCGCCCGATCATCGCCAAGCTGCATGACGCGACCGTGAAGATCCTGGCCAAGCCGCAGATTCGCAAGCGCCTGGTGGACCTCGGTGCGGAGCCGGTCGGCAACACGCCCGAGCAGTTCGCCGCGCTGATCCGCAGCGATACGGCATGGTGGGGCGCGCTGGTGAAGTCGACCGGCACCACACTGGACTAAGCGCGATGTCGACCATGCCATCGCACCCGGACAGCCCAACCGATACGCGCCTCACCGAACTACGCGAGGCGGTGCGCCGCTTCGTCGAGGCGCATGCCATCCCCAGCGAGGACTCAGCGCTGGCCCACGACGTAGTGCGGCTTGACGCGGTCACGCGCGGCTTGCAAGCGCGCGCACGCGAGGCCGGCATCTACGCCCCGCACTTGCCGCGCGAATACGGCGGCCTTGGCTTGAACTGGAGCGAGCGTGCGCAAGTGCTGGAGGAAACGGGGCGCAGCTTTCTCGGCGCGCCCGCGCTCAATTGCGCGCCGCCCGACCAGCCCAATATGATCAACCTGCTGCAGCAAGGCACGCCGGCGCAGCAGCGCAAGTACCTGATGCCGCTGATCCGCGGCGAGATCCGTTCCTGCTTTGCAATGACCGAGCCGGCGCCCGGCGCGGGCTCCGATCCCGGCATGCTGCGCACCATTGCCGAGCGCGCGAATGGCAACTGGGTGCTGAACGGGCACAAGTGGTTTATCAGCGGCGCGGTGGGCGCGGCCTTCGCTATCGTGCTCGCACGCACGGAAGACGGCGCCACGATGTTCCTGGTGGATGCCGATAACCCGGGCTACCGGCTGGTGCGCAATATCGCTGGCATGGACGGCTACCAGATCGGTGGGCACGGCGAGATCTTGCTGGCCCAATGCGTGGTGCCGGACGACGCCGTGCTGGGCGAGCCGGGCAAGGGCTTCGACTATGCGCAGGCGCGCCTGGAGCCCGCCAGGCTGTCGCACTGCATGCGCTTTGTCGGCCGGGCCTCGCGCGCCATGGAAATCGCCCAGCGCTATGCCGCGCAGCGCGATTCGTTCGGGCAGCGTTTGTGCGAGCTCCAGCAGATCCAGGCCATGGTGGCGGATTCGCATATCGACCTGCACGCCAGCCGGCTGATGGTGCGCGATTGCGCCATGCGCATGGACGCAGGCGAATCGGTCAAGCACGAGTCGGCCATGACCAAGGTCTTTGTGTCGGAAGCCGTGTGGCGCGTGGCGGACCGTGCTGTGCAAATCATGGGCGCGCAAGGGATTTCCGACGATACGCCGGTCTCGATGATCCAGCGCGAGCTGCGGCCATTCCGCATTTACGACGGCGCATCGGAGCTGCATCGCGCCACGCTGGCGCGGCGCATTTTCAAGATCGGCATGCGGCCCTGAGCCATCTTCCACCACACAACAACATCTCCTCGGCACCATCATGAACCACACAGATCAAGACGCGCCCGCCGCGCGGCAGAACGGACCGCTTGCCGGTGTGCGCATCCTCGACATGGCTACGGTGGTAGCCGCGCCATTTGCCAGCACGCTGTGCGCGGACATGGGCGCGGACGTCGTCAAGCTCGAGTTGCCCAATGGTACCGATCCGCTGCGCGGGCTCGCGCCGGTGAAGGGCAAGTTGCCGCTGTACTGGAAGGTCACCAACCGCGGCAAGCGCGGCATCACGCTGGACGTGCGCAAGCCGCAAGGGCGCGCGCTGTTCCTCAAGATGCTGCCGCAGTTCGATGTGCTGGTGGAGAATTTCCGCACCGGCACGCTGGACCGCTGGGGCCTCGACGCCGAGACCCTGCGCGCGGCCAATCCGAGCCTGACGATCCTGCACCTGACCGGTTTTGGCCAGACCGGGCCGTATGCCGGGCGCGCCGGCTTTGCACGCGTGTTCGAGGCGATGAGCGGGTTCACCAACCTGGCGGGCGACCCGTCGGGCTCCCCCATGCACATGAACTATCCGATGGGCGACATGGTGGCCGGCCTGTTCGGCGCGTTCTCGATCGCGGCGGCGGTGGCCGACAGCCGCCGCGCGCAGGCGCATGGCAACGAGGCGCGCGGGCGCGAGATCGACTTGTCGGCTACCGAAGCACTGTTCCGCCTGCTGGAGCCGCTGGCCGTGGAGTACGAGCAACTGGGGCAGGTGCACAATCGCGCGGGCAATCGCGCCACCTACACCGCGCCGTCCAATATGTACGCCACGGCGGACGGGCACTGGGTATCGCTGGTGGCCTCGTCGGACCCGATCTTCCGCCGGCTTTGCCATGCCATCGGCGATCCGGCCATGGCCGACGATCCGCGCTATGCCAGCAACCCGGAGCGAGTACGCCATCTCGATGCGCTCGACGCTGCCGTCAAGGCCTGGTTTGCCACGCATGACTACGCGGCCGTGGCGCAGGCGCTGGGCGTGCACGAGATCCCGTTCAGCAAGATCTTCACCATTGTCGATATCCTGGAGGATCCACATTTTCTGGCGCGCGGCGCGGTCGTCCGCTTGCCTGACCCCGATCTCGGCTCGATTCCCGCGCCCTGCATGGTGCCGAGGTTTTCCGGCCATGCGCCGCCTGCGCCCCGCAGCGGCCCCGCGGTGGGCGAGCACAACGCGGCGTTCTATGGCGAACTTGGCCTGACGCCGGCCGACCTGGAAACGCTGCGCGAGCTGCAGGTGGTCTGACCCGCGCGGGGCACCGGCGTTGCGGCCGCCTCCTGCGCAACTCGTGCTACAGTGGCCTGATCCGATTCTCCGGAGGAGCATCATGGCTAAGGATTCCACGCCGCATCTTCAGGCAATTGTCCAGACAGCGCCGCAGGCCGGGCGCTACGTATGGGTGATCACCCTGGTCGACTTCGCTGCGCAGCTGGTCAAGCGCACCATTGTTTCGGACGATACCTTCACCACGTCGGACGCGGCGCGCGTGGCTGGCGACGCGCAGCTCAAGGCAATGGCGGCGGATAAATAGCCGCTACGCGCGGCATGGGCCGCGCAGCATTGACACAGCCGGCGCGCAGCGGCCCACGCGGTGGCTGCATGCGCGAGGCGCGGGAGCGATGATGAGCATGTGCGAGGCCTGTGCGCAGATACGGCCCGGCTCGACTGGCGGCACGGGGCATCCCCGGCTGCTGCTGACCGATACGCAGCGCATCAAGCCGCGCGGCCAGCCCGCGATCACCTTTGCCACTTACACCTGTGCCGACTGCGGCTGCCGCTGGCGCCACGAGAGCGACAAGAACGGCAAGGGACCAGGCTGGTCGATGCAGCCCGCGGACGACGCGGACTGACGCTGGCTGACCGGTTTGAAGGCATTGCCGCCACCGCCCGGCAACAGGGCGGGGCGAAATCGTGGAAGCGCGGCGCCGGCGGGCCGCATCCACCCACCCACCATCAATAGGGGAGCGCAAGTTGGACACTGGACCTTTCACCCGCTACAAGGGCTTCGATCTCTACCCGTTGATCTATCGCCACCAGGCGGAACGCACCTGGCCCGAGCGCCGGCCGGATCGCAGCTTCAACGCGTCGGTGGTGATCTGCCGCGAGGGGCATGAGCCGGGGACCGAGCGCTCGCGCGTGTTCCGCCTCAGCGCCGCGCCCTGGGACAATATCGGCACCGCGCGCCGCGGTGCCGTGAAGTTCGGCGAGGACATCATCAACGGCCTGGTGCCGGGCGAGTCGGTTACTGCGCTGTAGGGTTCGGTCGGGCGCGGTAGGCGCCGCCAGCCGCTGTGGCTGCGGGCTGCCACAGCGGCGCTTCATCACGGCGCCATGGCATCACGGCATCAAGGCATCACGGCATCACGGCATCACGGCATCACGGCATCACGGCATCACGGCGTCATGGCGCTGTACACCGTGTTCCTGAACCACGCGCGGTAATACTCGCGCTGCCCCGGCGCCTGCATCATCCAGATCGCCACGGTCTTCTCCTTCGGGTCGACCCAGAAGTAGGTGCCTCCGACCCCACCCCAGTAGTAGTCCCCGACCGATCCCGGCGTGGCCGATTCGCCGGTGCCCGTGCGTGTGCCGAAACCCAGGCCGAAGCCATAACCCGGCCCCGGCAGGTAGGCCGCGCCGCGCGCCAGGGAACGGGCGCCGATGGTGCCAAGGTGGTCGGCCGTCATGTAGGCGACCGTTTTCGGCGACAGCAGGCGCACCCCGTCGATCTCGCCGCCATTGAGCAGCATCTGGGCAAAGCGGAAGTAGTCGGCCGCGGTCGACACCAAGCCGCCGCCACCCGATTCAAGCTTCGGGGCGCGACGTACGTCGATCAGCCCGACCGGCACCTTGCTGTCGGGATCGATGGCAAAGGGCTCCGCGATGCGGCCTTGCTGAGCCGGAGGCACCCAGAACCCGGTGTCCTTCATCTGCAATGGCGTAAAGATCCGCTGCTGCAGATGCGTGGCCAGCGTCTGGCCCGACACGCGCTCGAGCAGGGCGCCCAGCACATCGGTGGAGCGGCTGTATTCCCAGGTGGTGCCGGGCTGGAACTGCAGCGGCACCTTGGCCAGACGGGCGATGAATTCGGTATTGCTTTGTTCGGTGGCGTCCACGTCCAGGCGCTTGTATTCCTCCTTGACCAGGGACTTGCCGAAGACGCCGTAGGTCAGGCCCGAGGTGTGGCGCAGCAGGTCCTGCACGGTCATCTCGCGCTGGGCGGGCACGAGTTCCAGCACAGGCTTGCCGGCAGCGTCGGTCTTCTCCACGCCAACGCGCAGGCCCTTGAGCTCGGGCAGGTACTTCGACACCGGGTCGGCCAGCTGTACGCGGCCGTCCTCGACCATCATCATCACCGCCACCGAGACGATCGGCTTGCTCATCGAGTAGATGCGGAAGATCGAGTCCGGGCGCATCGGCACCTTGCGTGCCGTGTCCTGCCAGCCAATGGCCTGCGTGTTGACGATGCCGCCGTTGCGGGCGACCAGGTACACGGCGCCGGGAATGCGGCCTTGCTCGATATCGGCACGCACGCGTGCGCTCATGCTGTCCAGTTGCGTGGCGGAGAAGCCGGTCGTGAGCGGTGCGGTATTTTGCGTGTTGGCCGGGGCCGCGCAGGCGGCCAGCAGCGCGACCGCCAGCACCGGCAAAGTGCTACGTATCATTTGTCTCGTCCTTTGTCTTATCGTTGTCTTGGCAATGTCTTATCGACGCGGTATCGATGAGGCACCGATGTTGCATCGGGAAGGGCTCAATTGCGGCAAATGCAACGGGATCATCGCACGCATGGGGGCGCGCGTGAATCGAGGCTCACCCGAATCGGGCCGCGCGCCATGCTACGATCCCGACAAATCATCGGAGGTGAAGATGTCAAAACACGTGTTCACTCGCAGCCAGTACCTGGCCATCCTCAATGAAAGCCTGAAGAACGATCCGAGGTGGCAGCCAGGCATGGCCTTTGTGTTTCATCCGCTGGGCGCGGACGCATCCAGCGCGACCGGCGTCGGATGCACCGGCCCCGACGAGGCGCTTCCCGTCTACGCGGAGATCGAGCGGGTGGCGGCGGACTTGATCGAGGTGAGGGACGCGCAGTAGGGGGCTGGCGCGGTGACGCAATGCGGGGCCGGGCAGAAGGTATCACGCCGTGTATCGCGCCGTGTGCGCGACGCAAAGGCGAGCCCTCCTGCCGACCTGCGTACAATACCGCCCCAGACAGACTCTAGCGGAACAAGCCGTGAAAAAGACCGACCTCGAAAAGAACAAAGCCTTGAAACTCGCAAACAGCCTGAAGCTGTCCGCCGCGGTCCGTGCCGGCCGTGATACCGGCCCGGCCAAGGTCGATCGTCGCGAACAGCGCCGGCTCGACCAGGAACAAGGCCTGGTGCCGTTTGCCTGCAAGCTGGATGCCGAACTGGTGAAGCGCTTGCAGGCACTTGCACCGGCGCATGCCGGTGGCATGAGCGGCCTGCTGAAGGAAGCGCTGGAACGCGGCCTGCCGCAGGAAGACGCGGCAGCCTGATTGCAGCACGCTGGCAGGGTGGGCATGAAGCACTGATTTGTGCGTTTTTGTCCACGCGAACAGTGTGGTACGCAGGACCGTAGCAAGATGGAAGCAAGCAAAACGCCCGCTGGGTTTCAGCGGGCGTTTTGCTGTTCAGGGGTTTTCAGGGTTGTCTCCCGGATGCCGTTCCTGTCTGAGCGAGGGCAAACGCTCAATGCACGAACAGCCAGATCAGCAGCAATACAAAGGCGGGGACACCGAGTAGCCAGGCGAGAATGTAGGGCATGATCTCCTTCCTTTCCTATCTGTTTTCCACGGTTCCACTATAGGTAGAGCGGATTTGGCGCGGTGTCCGGCACGTTCCGCTTGCGGTGTAGGACGGGGCTGACGAGCACGGAGAGGGGGGGAAATCGGGGCAGCGCGGTTGCCCGCGGCGAGGCACGCCTGGGCGAAAGGAACGGAGCGGCCGCGGGGACCGCTCCTGGGGACCACGGCCTGTGGCCGTCATCCCCCCGGGGTGGAGCAAAGGGCGCTCAGTCCTCTTCGCCTTCTTCCGAGTCGAGGAAATCGCGGCGAAGCATCCAGTTTTCGATGGCTTCGTCGCAGATTTTCTTGAGTTTTTGCTTCTCCGGCACTTTGTCGAACAGCTCAAAGTTCACCAGCGCGATGCCGGCATCGGAAATGTAGAACAGGCGGCCGGGCTCGTCGTAATGCACGATGCGCCCGTCGATGCCGCTTTCCTCGCTGTCGACCGGCATGTCTTCCAGTTCGACCACCCGGCAGGTGAAGCGGGGCGCGCGAGTGTGGGTCAGATATTCAAATTCGTCATGCATGACCTCGCCGCCCTTGGGCGTAAAGATCGCGAAGCCCCAGATAAAGCGGGGCATCGGCAGATCGGACAGATCATCAATCTCGTCCATGGTGTTCTCCCTGATTCGATAACCCGCATTATCGCTCGGCCAGGGCGCAAGCACCAAAATGTTCTGGCGATGACCTGCCTGGGCGCTTGCTTGGGCGCTGCTTGGGCGCCTCCTGGGCGCTGCCTGGGAGCCCTATTTCGCGGCGTGGCAGTTGGCGTAGGCCGGCGGCGCGCTCTCGCCCTTGGTCAGGTCCTGGAGCATGCCTTCGTCGCCCTTGGTGATCCACAGGTGGGCGCCATGCGCATAGCGGGCGCCCGAGCCGGTCAGCACGCTGGCAAAGAGCAGCGGCTTGCCGTCCAGCCGCAGGATGGCGATCTGGTTGTCGGTGCTATTGAAATAGCGCGCCGTGAGCTGCTTGCCGTCGTCGCACTGGTAGCGCACGGTTCGGGGCGGGTCGAAGCGCACGCCGTCGATGCCGGCCTTGGCCTTGGCCATGGCGGGGGCGGCGGCCAGGCCGATGGCGGCGGCGATGGCGCAGGTGGTGACGCGCGTTGTGGCGCGGGTAGCGGTGTGAAGCAGGGGCGAACGAAGAGGCATGTGGCTTCCTTGGTAGCCAGCTCGGTAGCTAGCTCGGTAGCTAGACGCTGGTGAGACAGACCCGGTCATGACGGCCGTATTCCCCACGGGACGCGCGGCCGGGTGGCATCCCTGCCGCGTGCCGCCCCTCAGGCCAACATATAGCCGCTTGCCAGCTCCCGGAAGCTGGCTACCTCGGCCGCTTGCCAGGCGGCGTCGTGGCCGTGCTCCTCGGCCAGGATCTCGGCCACCCGGGGTGCTGCCGCGCAGGCGGCGCTGGCTTCCAGGAACAGCGCGCGATTGCGGCGTGCCAGCACGTCCTCGACCCGCCGTGCCAGCTCGAAACGCGCGGCAAAGCGCACATGGGCAGCAGTCAGCCCGGCGCCGGGCACCAGCATTTCCTCGTTGCCGGGCAGCGCGTGCAGCATGCCGACCTCGTTGCCGTAGTAACGGTCCGGCGAGCCGCTGGCGGGCGCAGTCAGTTTCGCGGGCAAGCCTTGCGCGCCGTGCAATGGCAGTTGCGCGGTCACGCAGGGCGCGGCCGGCAGCATCTGGCGCTGAATGGCCGTGCCCATCACGTCCTCGGCCATCTTGCGGTAGGTGGTCCACTTGCCGCCGGTGACGGTGATCAGGCCGGCTTTGGACACCAGGATGGTGTGCTCGCGCGAGAGCGAGGCGGTGGAGGCTTCGCCGGTGGCCTTGACCAGCGGGCGCAGGCCGGCCCAGACGCTGGTCACGTCGGCGCGGGTTGGCGCGCGCGACAGGTAGCGTGTGGCGGTCTCCAGGATGAAATCGACATCGTCGGCGCCGGCGCGCGGCTCCAGCGGCAGGTCCTTGCGTGGCGTATCGGTGGTGCCGATGATGGTGTGGCCGTTCCAGGGGACGACGAAGAGCACGCGGCCATCGTCGGTCTTGGGGATCAGGATGGCACGGTCGCCGGGCAGGAAGCTGCGCGGCAAGGTCAGGTGCACGCCCTGGCTGGGGGCCACCATGCTGCGCGCCTGGCCGTCTTCCATCTGGCGCACGGCATCGACCCACACGCCGGTGGCGTTGATCACGCAAGACGCCTTCAGATCGAAGCTGGCGTCGCCCAGCACGTCCTTCACGGTGACGCCGTCGATCACGCCGTTGCGCTGCGACAGCCCGCTCACGCGCAGGTAGTTGATGGCCGTGCCGCCCACGTCGAACAGCGTGCGCATCAGCGCGATGGCCAGGCGGGCGTCATCGAACTGCCCGTCGAAATACAGGTTGCCGCCGCGCAGGGGCCGCCCGCCCACGTGCTCGGCCAGGGTCGGTGCCGCCGCCAGCGTTTCGCGGTGGTTGAGCCAGCGGCTGCCGGACAGGTTGAGCCCGCCGGCCAGCATGTCGTAAAGCTTCAGGCCGATGCCGTAGAAGGGCTGGTCGAACAGCTGGTAGGCCGGCACCACGAAGCCGAGCGGCCACACCAGGTGCGGCGCGTTGCGGGCCAGCAGGCCGCGCTCATGCAGCGCCTCGCGCACCAGGCCGATATTGCCCTGCGCGAGGTAGCGCACGCCGCCGTGGACCAGCTTGGTGGCCTTGCTGGAGGTGCCCTTGGCGAAGTCGGCGGCTTCCACCAGCAGCGTGCGGTAGCCGCGCGAGGCGGCGTCCACCGCCGTGCCCAGGCCGGTGGCGCCGCCGCCGATGACGATGACATCCCACTTCGGCTCGCGCTCGAGGGTGGCGAGCAGGGTGGCGCGGTCGGGCGGCAGGATGGGAGTGTGCAGTGTCTGCATGATTCCTTGTTTGATGCGAATGCGTGTCGCGGTGATGCTGATACGTATCTGGCGCGTGCGGTGGTCAGCCCGCGCTCAGTTTGCCGAATGCGGTGGCGCGCCGTCCTCCCGCGCCCAGTCGCGTGCGCGCTCTACCGCGCGATGCCAGCGCCAGAGCCGGTATTCACGCGCATCGGCCGACAGGTTGGGCTCGAAGCGATGCTCCACCTGCCACTGGCTGGCGATCTCGTCCTCGCCGCTCCAGTAGCCGGTGGCCAGTCCCGCCAGGTAGGCGGCGCCAAGCGCGGTGGTCTCGGTCACGCGCGGTCGGACCACGGCCGTGCCGAGCAGATCGGCCTGCATCTGCATCAGCAGGTCGCTGCGCGACGCGCCGCCGTCCACGCGCAGCTCGGCCAGCGAGATGCCGGCGTCCTTTTGCATGGCGTCCAGCACGTCCACGCTCTGCAGCGCGATCGACTCCAGCGCGGCGCGCGCAATGTGCGGGCGTCCGGTGCCGCGTGTGAGGCCGACCAGCGTGCCGCGCGCGAACGGGTCCCAGTGCGGCGCGCCCAGGCCGGCAAAGGCCGGCACCAGCACCACGCCTTCGGTATCGTCGCACTGGCGCGCCAGCGGCTCCACCTCGGGTGCGCTGTTGATGATCTGCAGCCCGTCGCGCAGCCACTGGATGGTGGCGCCGCCCATGAACACGCCGCCTTCCAGGCAATATTGCGTGCGGCTGGCGGCAGTCGTGGTGCCGCCCAGTTGCCAGCCAATGGTGGTGAGCAGGCGATTATGCGAAGTGACCGGCTGCGATCCCGTGTTCATCAGCAGGAAGCAGCCCGTGCCGTAGGTGTTCTTGGCCATGCCCGGAGACAGGCAGGCCTGGCCGTAGGTGGCGGCCTGCTGGTCGCCGGCGATGCCCGCAATCGGGATCTGGGCGCCAAACAGCCGCAGCGCCGTGCGCGCCACCTCGCCGCTGGAGGGCACCACCTCGGGCAGCAAGCTGCGTGGGATGTCCAGCAGGTCGAGCAGGGCATCGTCCCACTGGAAGGTGTGGATGTTGAACAGCATCGTGCGCGACGCGTTGGAGACATCGGTGACGTGGCGCTTGCCATCCGTCAACTGCCAGATCAGCCAGCTGTCGACCGTGCCGAACGCCAGCTCGCCACGCGCCGCGCGTTCGCGCGCGCCCTCGGTGTTGTCCAGCATCCAGCGTAGCTTGGTGCCGGAGAAGTAGGCGTCGATGATCAGGCCGGTCTTGTCGCGGAACAGCTCGCCGTGGCCGTCGGCCTGCAGCGCCTCGCACATCGGCGCGGTGCGGCGATCCTGCCAGACCAGCGCGCGGCCGATGGGCTCGCCGGTCTGGCGGTCCCACAGCACGGTGGTCTCGCGCTGGTTGGTGATGCCGATGGCGCTCACCTGGCTGGCCGCGACGCCGGCGTCGTTCAGCACGGCGTGCGCCACCGCCAGCTGCGACTGCCAGATCTCGTAGGGATCGTGCTCGACATGGCCGGGGTGCGGGTAATATTGGCGAAATTCGCGCTGCGCGACCCGTGCCACGTTGCCGGCGTGATCGAACAGGATCGCGCGCGAGCTGCTGGTGCCCTGGTCGAGCGCCAGCACGAATTGCGGCAGGCCCGAAGGCTGATTTTGCTTCATGCGTCTTGTCCTGGATTGACTGCTTTTACCATTGCATTAACCATTGCAGGCGTGCCTTGCCGGCCGCCAGGATCCTTCATGTCCGATACCTTGCCCGCCAGCCAGAACCCCGTCGTGTCCCGCGTTGCCGCTTCGCTCGCGGCGCGCAGCCGTTTCGATGCCGGCGCGCATCTGCGCCTGACCGTGGAAGGCCGCCAGGTGGGCTGGCTGCCGCGCGCGCATGCGCGCATCCTGCGCGCGCAGGATGCGGTGCCGGCCGTGCTGGGCGAGCCGCGCGATGGCAGCGTGGCGCTGCTGCCGGACTGCGGCGATGCTCCCGCTCGCAGCGCCGCGCTGAAGGTGCTGGCGCACTGGCTGGCGGATGCCGGCCATGTGCGCGGCTGGCGCGACGAGCTGTTCGCCGTCACGCCGGAACTCGCGGCGCCGGCCTTCGCGGTGATCGAGCGCGCGGCGGCGCGCTTTCTCGGGCTGCTGACCTTTGCCTCGCACATGAACGGCGTCATTGCCGGCGAGCGCGCGCTGTGGATTTCGCTGCGCAGCGCCGCCAAGGCGGTCGACCCCGGCATGTGGGACAACCTGGTGGCAGGCGGCATGCCGCACGGCAGCGACCCGCTCGCCACGCTGGTGCGCGAGTGCGACGAGGAGTCAGGCATTGCGCCCGAACTGGCGCAGCGCGCAGAAGCCCATGGCGTGATCGAAGTGCTGCGTGAAATCCCCGAGGGCGTGCAGTGGGAGGCCGTGTACGTGTACGACCTGTTGCTGCCGCCGGATTTCGTGCCGCAAAACCGCGACGGGGAGGTGGCCGAGCACCGGCGTATCGAGCCGGAGGCATTGCTTGCTATCATGGCGGATGGCGCCATGACGGTCGACGCGACCCTGGTGACGCTGGATGCGCTCAACCGCCGCGGCTGGAGCGCCCCCGGCAGCCCCCGCCCTTGATCGGCGCGCACTAGACACAACCACACACGATGAGCAATACCGGATTCATTCTCACCATTTCCTGCCCGGACCAGCCGGGCATCGTCCATGCCGTCTCGGGCCTGCTGTTCCAGCACGGCTGCAATATCGTCGACTCCGACCAGTTCGGCGATGAATTCACCGGCCGCTTTTTCATGCGGGTGCATTTCACGCCGGCCGCCGGCGGCCCGGACCTGGCCACGCTGAAGACCGCCTTCGCGCCGATCGGCGATCAGTTCTCCATGCAGTGGGACCTGTTCGATGCCAGCGTCAAGCCGCGCGTGATGATCATGGTGTCGAAGATCGGCCATTGCCTGAACGACCTGCTGTTTCGCGCCAAGGCCAGCGGCCTGCCGGTGGAGATCGCCGCCATCGTGTCGAACCACCGTGATTTCTACCAGCTCGCCGCGTCGTACGATATCCCGTTCTTCCACCTGCCGATGATGAATGCCTCGGCCGAGCAGAAGGCCGCGCAGGAGAACAAGGTGTTCGAGATCGTGCGCGAGCAGAACATCGACCTGGTGGTGCTGGCGCGCTACATGCAGGTGCTGTCCGACGACCTGTGCCGCAAGCTGGCCGGCCGCGCCATCAATATCCATCACTCGTTCCTGCCCAGCTTCAAGGGCGCCAAGCCCTACTACCAGGCGCATGACCGCGGCGTGAAGCTGATCGGCGCCACCGCCCACTACGTGACGGCTGCGCTGGACGAAGGCCCGATCATCGAGCAGGAAATCGAGCGCGTGGATCACAGCATGGACCCCGAGCAGCTCACTGCGGTGGGGCGCGACGTGGAATGCGTGGCGCTGGCGCGTGCCGTCAAATGGCATGCCGAGCACCGCATCCTGCTCAACGGCCACAAGACCGTCGTTTTCAAGTAATCCCGCAAGCAAGCCCTCCACCCGGTGCCCGGCGCCAGTCGCGCCGGCACCGCCTCGCCCGCAGGGGAGCCGGCGCCGTGGCTGGCCGCTCTCAGGCCTGCGCGACCACACAGCGCACTCCGCTTTCTTCCAGCATGCTCTCGAACGGCGGCTTCAGCGGCTGGTCGGTAAAGAGCCGGTCGATCTCCGAGACGTGCGCCAGTTCCACCATGGCCTGCCGGTTGAACTTGCTGGCGTCCGCCGCCAGCCAGACTTCGCGCGAATGCTCGATGATGGTCCGCGCTACCTTCACTTCGCGAAAGTCGTAGTCGCGCAGCGTGCCGTCGGCCTCGATGCCCGAGATGCCGATCAGGCCGATATCCACCTTGAACTGGCTGATGAACTCCACCGTGGCCTCGCCCACGATGCCGCGGTCGCGCGAGCGCAGCACGCCGCCGGCGACGATCACTTCGCAATCGGGGTTGTCGGCCAGGATGCTCGCCACGTTCAGGTTGTTGGTGATCACGCGCAGGCCGCGGTGATGCATCAGCTCGCGCGCGATTTCCTCGACCGTGGTGCCGATATTCAGGATCAACGAGCAACCCTCGGGCACGGCGCTGGCCACCGCGCGCGCAATGCGGGCCTTGCCCTCGGCATTGAGCACCTGGCGTTGGCGATAGGCGATGTTCTCCACCGTGGAGCCCTCCACCCGCACGCCACCGTGAAAGCGCGCCAGCATGCCGCCTTCAGCCAGCAGGTTGACGTCCCGGCGTACGGTCTGCAGGGTCACTCCGAACTTGCGCGCAAGTTCGTCGATGGAAGCGAAGCCCTGGCTGCGAACCTCTTCCAGCAGGGCGGTCTGGCGTGGATTTAGCGTCATACCCGCATTCTAGTTCAAACACAAACGAAAACAAATGATGCGGTGCACGATTGTTTTCTGTTCGTTTTTGTTCTAAAACGAGCAGGAAGCAAAGATTTGTGCGTTTGCATCATTGTTGTAAATGTGATGTATGTGGCATTTGAAATCGGAGACTCGATGCAGCTCAGATTGGAAGGCATCGCCCAGCAAGCAGGCTCGCAGGCGTATCTATATCCCATGTCGCTGACACCCGTGCCGGGCGCGGTGACCATCCTGCTAGGTGCCACCCAGGCTGGCAAGACCTCGCTGATGCGGGTCATGGCGGGGCTGGACCGGCCCAGTGCCGGCCGGGTCGAGGTGGACGGCATCGACGTGACCGGCATGCCGGTGCGCGAGCGCAACGTCTCGATGGTCTACCAGCAGTTCATCAACTACCCGTCGATGACCGTCTTCGACAATATTGCCTCGCCGCTCAAGCTGCGGCGCTCCAAGGATATCGATGGACAGGTGAGGGCGCTGGCCACCCGCCTGCATATCGAGCACCTGCTCGACCGCGTTCCCGCCGAGCTCTCCGGCGGGCAGCAGCAGCGCGTGGCGCTGGCGCGCGCGCTGGCCAAGGGCGCGCCGCTGATGCTCCTCGACGAGCCCCTGGTCAACCTGGACTACAAGCTGCGTGAAGAGCTGCGCGAGGAGCTGACCCAGCTTTTCGCGCATGGCAATGCCACCGTGATCTATGCCACCACGGAGCCGGCCGAGGCCCTGTTGCTGGGCGGCTACACCGCGGTGCTGGACGCCGGCGAGCTGCTGCAGTACGGGCCCACGCCGGAGGTCTTTCACTATCCCGCCTCGCTGCGCGTGGCGCGTGCCTTCAGCGATCCCCCCATGAACCTGATGGCCGGCAACCTGCTGGCTGGCGCGGTCACGCTGCCGGGCGGCATCGTCGTGCCCTTGCCCGAGGCAGGGGGGCACGGCGGCACGGTAACGGTCGGGGTGCGGGCCGGTGCGTTGCGCCTGGACGCCGCGCCGGGCTCCGTGCCGGTGGCGGGCCGGGTGGCGCTGGCCGAGCTGTCCGGGTCGGACACCTTCGTGCATATGGACTCACCGGTCGGCAACCTGGTGGCGCAGTTTCCGGGGGTGGTCGACCTGGAACTGGGCGCGCCGCTCACCCTGCACCTGGATCCCGCGCAGCTCTACCTGTTCGACGCGGCTGGCATGCGCATCCATGCGCCCAGCCGGCCGCTCAGGGTTGCCCCCGCTACTGCCGAGCTGGGAGCCTGAGATGACACGCATCGACCTCGACCTGTCCCATTCGTACCGGCCCGATCCGCAAGCGGACGAGGACTACGCGCTGCTGCCGCTGAAGTTCACGTTCAAAGACGGCGGCGCCTACGCCTTGCTCGGGCCCTCCGGCTGCGGCAAGACCACCTTGCTCAATTGCATTTCCGGCTTGCAGCGGCCATCGCACGGTACCGTCTCCTTCGATGGCCGCGACGTGACCGCGGCCACGCCGCAGGCGCGCAACATCGCCCAGGTGTTCCAGTTCCCGGTGATCTACGACACCATGACGGTGGGCGAGAACCTGGCCTTCCCTTTGCGCAACCGCGGCGTGCCCGCGGCCCAGGTGAAGGAGCGCGTGGGCCGCGTGGCCGAGATGCTGGACCTGTCCGCGTCGCTGGACCGCCGCGCCAGCGGCCTGGCGGCCGATGCCAAGCAGAAGATCTCGCTCGGGCGCGGGCTGGTGCGCCAGGACGTATCGGCCATCCTGTTCGACGAGCCGCTCACGGTGATCGACCCGCACCTGAAATGGCAGTTGCGCCGCAAGCTCAAGGAGATTCACCACGAGTTCCGGCTGACGCTGATCTACGTCACGCATGACCAGACCGAGGCACTCACCTTTGCCGACCAGGTGGTGGTGATGTCGCGCGGCAAGGCGGTACAGGTGGGGCCGGCCGATGCGCTGTTCGAGCGCCCGGCGCATACCTTCGTCGGCAACTTCATCGGCTCGCCGGGCATGAACTTCCTGGCGGGAACTTGGCGCGATGGCGCTATCGAAATTGCCGGGCGGCGCTATATGCCCGAGTTCGCGCCCACGGTCGCCGCGGCCTTGCAGGCGGCCGGCAGCTTCAAGGTCGGCGTGCGCCCCGAGTACCTGCGCCTGGCTGCGAGCACCGATCCGCAGGCCGTGCCCGCGCGCGTTGAGCGCGCGCAGGACATCGGCACCTACTGGCTGGTCACCGCCACCGTGCAGGATGCCAGCGGCCAGGCGGCCACCGTGCGCGGCCGGCTCGGCAACGAGGGCGCGGCGCTGCAGGCGGGCGAGACCGTGTGGCTGTCCGTGTTCAACCGTCATACCTGTTACTACGTCAACGAGGAGCTGGTGGCATGAGCACGCTGAAGCCCGTCAACCAGAAGGCCTGGCTGCTGGTCATCCCGGTGGTCCTGTGCGTGGCGTTCTCGGCCATCCTGCCGCTGATGACCATCGTCAATTACTCCGTGCAGGACATCATCTCGCCTGAACGGCGCGTGTTCGTCGGCACAGAATGGTTCCGCACCGTGCTGCGCGATGGCGAGCTGCACGACGCGCTGCTGCGCCAGCTCGGCTTCTCGCTGGCGGTGCTGGCAGTGGAGATCCCGCTTGGCATCCTGCTGGCGCTGTCGATGCCGGCCAAGGGGGTGAAGGCGTCGGCGGTGCTGGTGGTGATCGCGCTGTCGTTGCTGATTCCATGGAATGTGGTCGGCACGATCTGGCAGATCTTCGGGCGCACCGACATCGGCTTGCTGGGCGCGGCGCTTGCCGGCATGGGCTTTGCCTACAACTACACCGGCAGCGCGGTGGACGCGTGGTTCACGGTGCTGGTGATGGACGTGTGGCACTGGACGCCGCTGGTGGCGCTGCTGTGCTACGCCGGCCTGCGCGCGATTCCCGACGCGTACTACCAGGCCGCGCAGATCGACGGCGCCTCGCGGCTGGCGGTGTTCCGCTACATCCAGCTGCCCAAGCTGCGCGGCGTGCTGATGATCGCCGTGCTGCTGCGTTTCATGGACAGCTTCATGATCTACACCGAGCCGTTCGTGCTGACCGGCGGCGGGCCCGGCAACGCCACTACGTTCCTGTCGCAATACCTCACGCAGAAGGCCGTGGGCCAGTTCGACCTGGGCCCCGCCGCGGCATTCTCGATCGTCTACTTCCTGATCATCCTGCTCATGTGTTTCATTCTCTACAACTGGATGCAGCGCGCGGGCACCGCCGGCAGCGAGGACATGCCCAATGCGTGAAGCCAAACGTGCAGCCAAGCAAAGCGCCACCTACTGGCGCGCGGTGTTCCTGGTGGTGTACCTGGTCTTCGCCATCCTGCCGATCTACTGGATGCTGAACATGTCGTTCAAGTCCAACGAGGAGATCGTTTCCACGCTGTCGCTGTGGCCAAACGATGTCACGCTGGAGCACTACAAGACCATCTTCACCGATCCGTCCTGGTACTCGGGCTACATCAACTCGATGATCTACGTGGCGATGAACACGGTGATCTCCATCACGGTGGCGCTGCCCGCGGCCTATGCCTTCTCGCGCTACCGTTTCATCGGCGACAAGCACGTCTTCTTCTGGCTGCTGACCAACCGCATGACGCCGCCGGCGGTGTTCCTGCTGCCGTTCTTCCAGCTCTACACCACCATGGGCCTGATGGACACGCATCTTGGCGTGGCGCTGGCGCACCTGGTGTTCAACGTGCCGCTGGCGGTGTGGATCCTGGAGGGCTTCATGTCCGGCGTGCCGCGCGAGATCGACGAGACGGCTTATGTGGATGGTTACTCCTTCCCGCGTTTCTTCATCACCATCTTCCTGCCGCTGATCAAGGCCGGCGTGGGCGTGGCCGCTTTCTTCTGCTTCATGTTCAGCTGGGTGGAACTGTTGCTGGCGCGCACGCTGACCTCGGTCAACGCCAAGCCGATCGTTGCCACCATGACGCGCACGGTGTCGGCCTCCGGCATGGACTGGGGCGTGCTGGCCGCGGCCGGCGTGCTCACCATCGTGCCCGGCGGCATCGTGATCTGGTTTGTCCGGCACTACATCGCGAAAGGCTTCGCGATGGGCCGCGTGTAAGGAGAGGATGCCATGTTCAGCTGGATGGTATGGACCACCCCGGTGGCCGTGTTCTTCATCAGCATCGCGGTGATGCTGGTTGGCATGACGATGTGGGAGACGCGCGCCCCCACCATTGAGCGCAAGGGCTTCTTGCCCATCGCCACCACCCGCGGCGACCGCCTGTTCATCGGCCTGATGTGCGCAGCCTGGATCAACCTGGCGTGGGTGGGCCTGGGCGAGAAGATGATGGCGTGGTTCTCCCTGGCGGAGGAGCCTTCGATCTGGATCAGCCTGGTGCTCTCGATGCTTGCGTTGGGCCTGGTGATGCGCAAGGGCTGAGCCGCGCGGGTCGCGCACCCTGATCCGACATGACCGACAAGAATAAAGCGACGGATTTTTCGTCAATGGGCGTAGCGGCCTGCACCTTCCCCGGACCGCGACCCAGACAAAGAGCAGGGAGGGGGATTTTCGAGGAGACGTTCATGAAGGTGCACGTGAAATTGGGCATGACGGCGCTGGCCTGCGCGGCGGCACTCGCCTGCGGCCACGCCGCTTGGGCAGGCGAGGCCGAGGCCAGGAAGTGGGTCGACAGCGAGTTCCAGCCGTCGTCGCTCTCCAAGGACAAGCAGCTCGCAGAAATGAAGTGGTTCATGGACGCTGCCGCCAAGCTTAAGGCGAAGGGCGTGACGCAGATCAGCGTGGTCTCGGAGACCATCACGACCCACGAGTACGAATCCAAGACGCTGGCCAAGGCCTTCGAGGAAATCACCGGCATCCAGGTCAAGCACGACATCATCCAGGAAGGCGATGTGGTGGAGAAGCTGCAGACCTCGATGCAGTCCGGCAAGTCGATCTATGACGGCTGGATCTCCGACTCCGACCTGATCGGCACGCACTACCGCTATGGCGCCATCCTGCCGCTGTCCGACTACATGAGCGGAGCCGGCAAGGAGTGGACCAATCCCGGGCTGGATGTGAAGGACTTCATCGGCACCAAGTTCACCACCGCGCCGGACGGCAAGCTCTACCAGTTGCCCGACCAGCAGTTCGCCAACCTGTACTGGTTCCGTGCCGACTGGTTCGCACGCAAGGACCTGCAGGACAAGTTCAAGGCCAAGTACGGCTATGACCTGGGCGTGCCCACCAACTGGTCGGCCTACGAGGACATTGCCAACTTCTTCTCCAACGACGTCAAGGATCTCGACGGCAAGAAGGTCTACGGCCACATGGACTACGGCAAGAAGGATCCGTCGCTCGGCTGGCGCTTTACCGACGCCTGGCTGTCGATGGCCGGGTCGGCCGACAAGGGCCTGCCGAACGGCATGCCGGTCGACGAATGGGGCATCCGTGTTGGCGCTGACAAGTGCACGCCGGAAGGTGCATCGGTCTCGCGCGGCGGCGCCACCAACAGCCCGGCCGCAGTCTATGCGCTCACCAAGTACATCGACTGGATGAAGAAGTACGCGCCGCCGCAAGCCATGGGCATGACGTTCTCCGAAGCCGGCCCGGTGCCGGCGCAAGGGCAGGTGGCGCAGCAGATCTTCTGGTACACGGCCTTCACCGCCGACATGACCAAGAAGGGCCTGCCGGTGGTCAATGCGGACGGCACGCCGAAATGGCGCATGGCGCCGTCGCCTTATGGCCCGTACTGGAAGCAGGGCATGCAGAACGGCTACCAGGACGTGGGGTCCTGGACCTTCTTCAAGAACACCGATCCCAACCGCCTCGCGGCGGCCTGGCTCTACGCGCAGTTCGTGACGTCCAAGACGGTATCGCTGAAGAAGTCGCTCACCGGCCTGACCTTCATCCGCGACAGCGACATCCATCACGAGTACCTCACCAAGAATGCCGCGCAGTATGGCGGCCTGATCGAGTTCTATCGCAGCCCGGCACGGGTGGCGTGGACGCCCACCGGTACCAACGTGCCCGACTATCCCAAGCTGGCCCAGTTGTGGTGGAAGAACGTGGCGACCGCTGTGACCGGCGAGAAGACGCCGCAGTCCGCGATGGACAACCTGGCCGAGGAAATGGACCAGGTGATGGGGCGGCTGCAGCGCGCCGGCATGACAAACTGCGCGCCCAAGCTGAACGCCAAGAGCGATCCCGCCAAATGGCTGTCGGATGAGCATGCGCCATGGAAGAAGCTGGCCAACGAGAAGCCGAAGGGCGAGACCATCGCCTACGACAAGCTCTTGCAGGCGTGGAAGGAAGGGAAGGTGCGGTAAGCGTCCCCTTGCAGCGGTGAAGAACGGTGGCCTTGTGCCACCGTTTTTCTTTTACCGTGTGTGATGCCGCGTAGACATCAAAGATTTTCTGAGAATTTCCTTGACTGTCTATCTACCAGTAGATAATATTCACGACATGGAAGCCGCTGCTCCGCCCCAGCAAGGAAAGCTGAAGCAGGAAAGAGGATCCAGCGCAGCACCCGGGGAATCCCCGTTTTTTTTGGCCAGCTTATCTATCTACTAGTAGATACCAAACAAAAAGGACGAAGGTTCCAAAGCGTACCGATTCGATTCCGCCCAAGCGCGGGTCCTCAAATGCAAATGGAGAACATCATGACCTCGAACCTCTTCGCCAAGACCCTGATCACCGCCGCCGCCCTTGCCGCTGCCTTCGTGGCCGGCACGGCCCAGGCCTCGGGCCCCAAGGACAGCACCTTTGCCGGTGACAAGTACGGCTACGAGTTCCGCACCACCACCCGTGACGCCTTCACCGACGGTGCCCGCACCGGCAAGTTCGACCCGTTCACCGAAGGTGCGCGCGTTGGCAAGGCCGACCCGTACACGGACGGTGCCCGCATCGTGGCTGGCCTGGACCGCAGCGGCGTCTCGGCCTCGCCGTCGCGTTCCGTTGACCAGTTCACCGATGGCGCCCGTGCGGGCAAGTTCGACCCGTACACCGATGGCGCGCGTATCGTCGCCGGCCTGGATCGCACCGGCGTGTCGGCCAGCCCGGCGCGCAGCGTGGATGCCTACACGGATGGCGCACGTACCGGCAAGTTCGACCCGTACACCGATGGCGCCCGTATCGTCGCCGGCCTGGATCGTACCGGCGTGTCGGCCAGCCCGGCCCGTAGCGTGGACGCCTATACCGATGGTGCACGTACCGGCAAGTTCGATGTGTTCACCGAAGGCGCCAACGCCTGAGCTACGCGAGATGCCGAACACGCGGCGATTCAATCTTTAATCCGATGAATGCGGTGACGCACGCAAAGAGCCGGTAACGCCGGCTTTTTGCCATTGCCGCGGTTTCGAGGGCCCGCCGAAAGGCGGAGGAATGCCATGACTACCCAATCCGTACGCGATCAACTGCTGGAGCACACCCTGGTGCTGGTGCGGCAGCGGGGTTTCAATGGATTCAGCTACCGGGACCTTGCTGAGCGGGTAGGGGTCAAGACCTCCAGCATCCACTACCACTTCCCCTCCAAGGAGGACCTGGTGCAGGCGGCGGTGACGGAGTACAGCGCCCGCAGCTCGGCGCGCGTGCGCGACATCGACACCAGCCTGCCGGTGGACGAGCAGGCTCGCGCCTACCTGGCGCCCTGGCTGGCCACCGCGGGCGGCGACGCCATTTGCCTGGTAGGCATGCTGTCCACGGAAGCCGTGTTCTTGCCGGAATCGGTGCACCGCATCCTCAAGGATTTCTACCGCCTGAACGAGACCTGGCTCACTCGCCTGCTCGAATCCGCGCAGGCCGTGCAGCACAGGGCCTTGCCGATCCCACCACAGGCGCTGGCGCAAGCCGTGTTTGGCGCGCTGCAAAGCGGGCTGGTGGTCGCGCGGCTGTTCGGCGCGCCGCAGCGTATCGAGGCCGCGGCGGAATTGTTGACGGCATCCGTGTCCGCCTAGGCGGCCCCAGGCATGTCACGGGCCCGGTGCCCTGAGCGCCCCGCGCGCGGCGAGCAGCCGGCGCCGGTTGATCCACAGCGGCACCACGCCAACCGCGATGCCGCCCAGGGCTACCACCCGCGTGGCCAGGTCGAAGCTGGGGATGCTGTACAGCCCGATGAACCACAGGAACGCGGCGCTGCAAGCGGGCCAAAGTACTAGCAGCAACAGCCTGCCGGGTGTGCGGGCGGCTTCGCGCCAGCAGTGCCAGGCACAGGCGAAGCCGGCCAGCCCGTAGTAGAACGCCACCTGGAAGCCGATGGCATTGACCGAGTCCTGGATGATCTGGCCCACGCTGTTGAAGTACGCGGACAGCGCCAGCAGCAGCAAGCCAAACGATGCGATGACCGCGGTGGCTACCCAAGGCGTGCGCCAGGTGCGGTGCAGTTCGGCATAGCGCGGGTGCAGCAGGCCATCGCGGCCTTTGGCGTAGAGCGTGCGGGTGAACTGCAGGATCGAGGTCTCCAGTGTGCCCACGGTGCTGAGCATGACGGCCAGCACGGCCAGGTAGTCCCACGGCCGCGGAAACAGCCGCGCGGCAAGCGCAAACACCACGTTGGTGCCGGCGCTGCGGATCTCCTGGTCGCTCAGCACGGCCAGGCTGGCGATGACGAAGGTCATGAAGAGTGCCAGCACGATGACCATCGCCATCAATGCCCCGCGCCCGGGCGCATGCGCCGGATCGCGCGTTTCCTCGGTCAGGTTCGCCGTCACGTCCCAGCCCCAGAAGAAGAACAGCGCCACCAGCGCCCCATTGGCAAACAACTGCGGCGAAAAGTTGAATGGCGACAACATGGCCAGCGAGAGCGGGTGGGCAAGCGGCAGCGGCGCGCGCAGCAGGGCAGCGAGCACAATCGCTGCCAGTACCCCGACCTCGAGCAGCGTCATCGCCACCTGGGTGTAGCTGGTCAGCTTGATCCCCTTGACCACGACGATGCTCACCGCCAGCAGCCAGCCTGCGGCGACCAGCGTCACCACGGGCGGTCGCTCCGCCAGCGCCGGATCGATCAGGAGCAGGGTGGCGGTGGCGGCCGGAACGGTGCCGGACACCATGAATACCGCCGACGCCACCAGCAGCGTCCAGCCCGCGAAGAAGCCAAGCACCGGATGGAAGATCTCGGAGACCCAGGTGTAGCAGGCGCCAGCGCTGGGCTGCAGCCGGTTCAGTTGCTGGTAGGACAGCGTCACGCCGAACATGATCAGGCCGCAGTACAGCAGGCTGGCCGGCGCCAGGCCACCCACCGTCCCGACCAGGGTGGCGGTGGTGGCCGCCAGGCTGAAGGCAGGCGCCGTGCCCGCCACGCCCATGACGACGGATTCGCCCAGCCCGAGCGCGCCTGCGTCCAGCTTTGCCGGTGAATCCCGATCCATGGTGAAGCTCCCCGTGCCATCGGCGGCCGGTGGCGGCCTGCCGACAGCACCGTGCGCGAGCCCGTGGGGCGGGCATGCTTCAGGCAACTATACTGCCTGCCTCTGCGTTTTCAACAGGTTCCGTGGCTCACGGGCATTGCCGCAATTCCCCGGCCAGCCAGTCGATCACGGGCCGGAACCGGGAAGCGCCGCGAAACTCCTGCGGATAAGCCAGCCAGATCTCCCGTACCACCTCCGGCACCTCGCGCACCAGCGCGAGCCGGGTATCGTCCCGCGCCAGGTAGTGCGGCAGCAGGCCGATGCCCAGGCCGCGGCGAATCGCCTCGCGCACGGCCAGCAGGTTGTTCGACTGGAACCCCGTGCGCGCTGCCAGTGTGCGCGTCCATTCGGATTCCGGCAGCGCCAGGCCTTCGTCCAGCAGGCCGCACAATGGCGCGGCGGCGAGATCCTGCTCGCGCCACGGGCCGGCGTCGGCCGGCCGTACCGGCGCATACAGGCCAAAGCCCATGCTGCCCGCGCGCTGCGCGATGGCGTCGCTTTCCTGAGGCCGCGCCAGCCGCACCGCGATGTGGGCGCGGCGCCGCGCCAGGCTGGCGATGCGGTTGTCCGTTTCCAGCCTGACCTCAAGTTGCGGGTGCGCGCGATAAAGCCCGAACATGCGTGGTGTCAGGAAGTGGCTGCCGAGCGCCGCGGTGCAGGCGATGCTGACCACGCCGGAGACACCGCTGCCGGCATCCTCCACTTCGCGCAGCAAGCGCTGCGCCGAACTCTCCATCTGCTGCGCCGCGGCGAGCGCCGAGCGGCCGGCCGCCGAGAGCGCGAACGCGCCATTGGTGCGGGTTGCCACGGGCTTGCCAAGGGCTGTCTCCAGCCGCCGGATGCGGCGGATCGCGGTGGCGTGCGTGACCTCCAGCTCGCGGGCGCAGGCCGAATAGTTGCCGGTGCGGATCAGCGTGGACAGGGTCAGCAGGTCGTCCCAGTGGAGTGAACGTTTTTGCACAATGGATGTGAGCCAGTTGAGAATTGGCGAACAGCATAGCGCGGCTTATCATCGCTTGCATGGTAGTCGCCCTCGTGGCGCCTGCCCACGAATCCCGGAGCCGTTTCCAATACCTGACGCACAAGCAAAAGGAGCCATGATGGCCACACCCTTTACCCTGCTCGACCTTGCCGGCGCCAGGCGCCTTCCTTCGGCGTGGGAGGCCGCTACGCTGGTGCTGATCGACCACCAGCGCGAGTATGTTGACGGCAAGCTCCCGCTGGTGGGCATGCCCGGTGCCATCGCGGCCTGCGGCGAGCTCCTGGCGCTGGCGCGCCGCCACGGCAGCCCGGTGGTGCACGTGGTGCATCACGGGCGGGCCGGCAGCGGCGGCGCCTTCGATCCCGAGGGCCCCTATGCGGCCATCATCGAAGGGCTGGAGCCGCTTGGCGGCGAACATACCGTGGTCAAGGGCCTGCCCAACAGCTTCGCCGGCACCACGCTGGCCGCCATGCTGGACAAGCTTGGGCGCAAGGAATTGATCGTGGCGGGCTTCCAGACGCATATGTGCGTCAGCGCCACGGTGCGCTCGGCGCTCGATCATGGTTATCGCAGCACGGTGGTGGCATCGGCCTGCGCCACGCGCGACCTGCCTGACCCGCTGGGCGGGGCGCCGCTCTCGGCGGCGGAGATCCACCGTAACTCGCTGGCGGCGCTGCATGACCGCTTCGCCACCGTGGTGGCTAGCGCTGCCGCCTGGGCCTGAGTTGGCCGCAGAGGGCTGATTGGCCTGACGGGAGGCGGCGGGCAGCGGATGTAGCTGGCTGGCGCCGGGTGCTGCGCGAACCCCATGCCAGACTGCCGCCGGGCTTGCAAATTGGTGCGCCGCCCATGGGGCTGGTGCATACTACGGCCTCGCTGCCAGCCGGCGAGACCCGTCCGCAACCCGATTTTCCATTTCCATGAAACGCATTCTCCTCATCAAGATCACCTCGCTGGGCGATATGGTGCACACGCTGCCGTTGGTGTCAGACCTGCGGCGCGCCTATCCCGAGGCCAAGATCGACTGGGTGGCCGATGCGTCGTGTGCCGATATTCCGCGCTGGGCCGTGGGCGTGGATCGCGTGATCGCGCCGCCGCTGCGCGGCTTCAAGAAATCCCGCAGCTGGGCCGACCTGCGTGCCATCTTTGGCGCGCTGTGGGCATTGCGGCGCGAGAAGTACGATGTGGTGGTGGACGTGCACGGCGTGTACAAGAGCGCCATCGTGGCCTGGCTCGCGCGCTCCAGCCGGCGCCTGGGCTACGCCGCCGAGTACCTTGGCGAGGCGCGTGCCGTGTTCGCCTACACGCAGATCTTCGGGCCGCATGGCGACGCCACCGCGCGCCACAAGATGCGCATGGTGGTGGCCAACGCGCTCGGCTATCCGCTGGATCCCGTCGAGCATTACGCGCTGCGCGTGCCCGCGCCCGCCGCGCCGCTCAACGTCGATGGCGTGCCGCGCGCGATGCTGTTCCACGCGACCTCCGTCGAGGCCAAGAAATGGCCCGCGCAGCGCTGGATCTCGGTCGGCCGCACGCTCACCGAGAGCGGCTACAAGATCCAGTTGCCCTGGGGCTCGCCCTCCGAGCGCGAGCAATCCGAAGCCTTGGCAGCGGAGATTCCCGGCGCCGAAGTCTTGCCGCGCATGACCATCACCGAATGCGCGCAGCGGGTGGACGCCGCCGCGCTGGTCGTTGGCACCGATACCGGCTTCGTGCACCTGGCCGATGCGCTGGGCAAGCCGTCTGTGATGCTGTTCACAGTCACCGACAGCGAGCATTTCGGCATCAACACCCCGGGGCAGTCCGTCTCCGTGGGCGCCCGCGGCGTGGTACCTGAGATCGCGGACGTGCTCGCCGCGATCGACCTGGTCACCGGTGGCCGGTCCAGGCCGCAATTGGCGTCCGCCAGCCTGGGCTGAGCATCGCCTGCCCCCCTGCCACCTGCGCGTTGCGCCACCACATCGCCACAAAGCCCCCAAGCAGACGCAGCGCACGCCACGGATGCTCAAGACAGCCTTGGACTTGTTCGCTGCGGCTCTCCCCGTAAAGGCACCACGCGCAGAAATGCTCGCAGTTGTTGGTCAGCAGGCGATAGCGGTTTTCGCCCAGGCGCGAGCGGGCACGGCTGACCGCCTCCTCGCCAACAGCGGGCGTTAGCGGGACCGCCTTGACCTCGATGACATGGCCAGCGGCGAACAGGGCCATCCCCAGTTCTTCCACCGGACCGCGCAGCCAGCCGCGCGACAGCCCGGCATAGTGCATCACCCTCCCGTTGCCCACGTAGATGCCATGGTGGCTGTAGCCACAACGTGGCGTGACGAGATGTGCGCCAAGCGGCGGCTCCTGCCTGCCTTCCCCGCTCCGTTCCATTGCCTGCCCCAGATGTCGCTGCCTGCCCGGCCATGCGCTGTTACTGCATGCGGCATGCCAGTGCGGCGGTGGCGTGACAGGACCTGCGCGGGCGGGGAGGGAATGCCCGCGCGACGCGAGAAGGTGCGGCGAACGCTGCCCGGAATGATCAAGTCGCACATGGCGTTTGATCAAATGATCCAAGCGCGCTTGGAAAACGCGGAAGGCCCAGGGGTTGAGCGCGCACCATGTGGAGTGTGCTGCGCTTTGCCTGCCGCCTCCGGGCCCAGGGACATGATCATTTGATGAAAACACCCTCCGATCCGGTTCGCTCGCGGCTCACCCTCGCATTTCATCTTGCGTTCTGTATCGTCCGATATATAATCAGTTCTGTATCGTGTGATACAGAATGTATCCGCCCCACCCAACGAGTCAGGCAAGCTGGAGCAACCATGGCGCGACCACGCGAATTCAATGAACAGCAGGTGCTGGAGGCCGCGGGAGACGCGTTCTGGGCCAATGGTTTCGAGGCCACATCCACGCGGGATCTCGTCAAATGCACGGGTCTGACCCAGCCCAGCCTGTATAACGCCTTCGGCGACAAGCGCGGCTTGTTCCTGCGCGCGCTGGAGCACTACCTCGAGCGCACCTTGCGTGAGCGCATCACCCGGCTGGAGTCCTCGCAATCGCCCGGCCGCGCGATTACGGCATTCTTTGGCGAGATCATCGAGCGCTCGGTCGCGGACGTACGGCACCGCGGCTGCATGCTGGTCAATGCCGCCGTGGAGTCCACACCCGGCGACGAAGCCTGCCGGAAAGGCATCGCCGACGAACTCACACAGATCCAGAACTTTTTCCAGCGCTGCATGCAAGCGGGGCAGGCGAGCGGCGAGATCCCCGTGGTATTGCCGGCAGCGGACGCGGCCGCGCATCTGCTAGCGGTGTTGCTCGGCGTGCGGGTCCTGGCCCGGGTCCGCCCGGAACGCGCGCTGCTGACGGGGCCCGTCGCGCCGGCGCTAAGCCTGCTTGGCCTGCCGCCGTTGCCCGACGGGCCACGCTCGGCATGATCCCGCACAAGCACAAGCACAAGCACAAGCACAAGCACACAAATACCAACACAAATACCACACCGAATCCGCAGGAATGCATCATGTCCGAGCACACCGCAACGCTCCCCGGTCCCACGGCATCCACACTCGATGCCCGCGCCTTGTACGCCACCCTTGCCGGCCTGTGCGCAAGCCTGGTCGCCATCGGCCTGGCGCGCTTCGCCTACACGCCGTTGATCCCGCCGCTGATCCACGCGCACTGGTTCACGTCATCGCAGGCGGTGACGCTGGGCGCGGCAAACTTTGCCGGCTACCTCGCCGGCGCACTGCTTGGCCGTCCGATCGCCACGGCACTGTCGAACCGTAACGCGCTGCGCCTGTTGATGATGATCGCCTCCGCCGCCTTCTTCGCCTGCGCGTATCCGCTGTCGGTGAGCTGGTTCTTTGTCTGGCGCTTTGCCTCCGGCGTGTCCGGCGGCGCCATCATGGTGCTGGTAGCCACCACGATCCTGCCGCATATCCCGGCCGCCCGGCGCGGCTTTGCCAGCGGCATGATCTTCCTGGGGCTCGGGCTGGGCATTGCTGCCTCCGGCACCATCATTCCCAGGTTGTTGCAACTGGGCTTGAAGGACACGTGGATTGGCCTGGGCGTGTTCGCGGCCATTCTCACCGCGGTGAGCTGGTTTGGCTGGCCGGGCGGGGCACCGGCGGCGCCGGCAGTGCCAGCGTCCAGCGTGAATGCGCGGCCGGCCAAGCGCGAGAACACCGCCATGCGCGTGTTGTACGGCCAGTACGCCGCGAACGCGCTGGGCCTGGTGCCCGCCATGGTGCTGCTGGTCGACTATGTGGCGCGCGGCCTCGGCCGGGGCGCAGAGATCGGCGCCGGCTACTGGGTCCTGTATGGTGTCGCGGCCATCGCCGGCCCCCTGGTGTGCGGCAACGTGGCCGACCGTATTGGCTTTGGCCCGGCCTATCGCCTCGCGTTGCTGTTGCAAGCGATTGCCGTGGGTACGCTTGCCTTGTCGGGCAACCCGATCCTGGTCGGCGTCGCCACCGTGGTGCTGGGCCTGTTTACGCCCGGCATCGTGCCGCTTGTGCTTGGGCGCATCCACGAGATGGTGCCGCACGACCATGCCGAGCAGCGCGCCGCGTGGAGCCGCGCCACCACGGCCTTCGCGCTGTTCCAGGCGCTTGGCGGCTACGGCTACTCGTACCTGTTCACGCTGTCCCACAACAACTACGCGCTGATCTTCCTGTGCGGCGCCACGGCGCTGGGCCTGGCGTTGATCGCCGATCTCGTTACCCGGCGCGCGCCGCTTGCGGTGGCTGCGCACTGAAATGGCGCGACGACGCAAAAAAACCAGGCGTTCTAGAATGCAAAGCCATGCATGCCGCAAGCCGGCGCCACAGACAGCAAGGAGTCTCTCCCATGAGTGAAAGTCAGTTATTCCAACCCTTTTCGATTGGCAATCTACGGCTGGAAAACCGCATCGTGATCGCGCCCATGTGCCAGTACTCGGCCGAGGAAGGCTCGGCGGCCGACTGGCACATGATCCACCTCGGCCAGCTCGCGTTGTCCGGCGCCGCGATGCTGATCATCGAGGCGTCGGCCGTGTCGCCGGAAGGGCGCATCACGCCGGGAGATCTCGGCCTGTACTCGGATGCGAACGAGGCGGCGCTCGGCAAGGTGATCAAGGCTGTCAGGGCGCATTCGCCGATTGCGCTGGCGATACAGCTGGCGCATGCCGGGCGCAAGGCATCGAGCCACGCCCCGTGGGAGGGCGGCAGCCAGATCCGGCCGGACCAGCCGCTGGGCTGGAAGACGTTGGCGCCATCCGCCGTGCCGCATGCCGAGGGCGAGGACGCGCCGATGGCGCTGGACCGCGCGGGCATGGACCGCGTGCGGGACGATTTCGTGGCCGCGGCCATCCGCGCGGCACGCCTCGGGCTCGATGGCATCGAGCTCCACATGGCGCATGGCTACCTGCTGCATCAGTTCCTGTCGCCGCTGGCGAACAAGCGCGATGACGAATACGGCGGCAGCCTGGAGAACCGCATGCGGTTTCCCATCGAGGTGTTCGACGCCGTGCGCGCGGCGTTTCCCGCGGACAAGCCGGTCTGGGCCCGCATCTCGGCCACCGACTGGGTGCCCGGCGGATGGGATATCGAAGGCACGATCGCGCTGTCGAACGCGCTCAAGGCACGTGGCTGCGCGGCCATCCATGTGACCACCGGCGGCGTTTCGCCGGCACAGGCGATCAAGCTGGGGCCGGGCTACCAGGTGCCTTACGCGCAGCGGGTCAAGGCAGAGGTGGGCTTGCCGACCATCGCGGTGGGGCTTATCACCGAGCCGGAGCAGGCGGAAGCCATCATTGCCAACGGCGAAGCCGATGCGGTGTCGCTGGCGCGCGCCATGCTCTACGATCCGCGCTGGCCGTGGCATGCGGCGGCCAAGCTTGGCGCGCAGGTGCATGCGCCGAAGCAATACTGGCGCTCGCAGCCGCGCGAGTACAAGGACCTGTTCATCGATGCCAGTTTCGGGCAGCGCTAGGGCGCGCTAAAAAGCAATCGGCGTCCGGTTCCCGCTCGGGAAACCGGACGCCGTTGCCGGGCACAGGATCAACGCGTTAGTTCATCAATCGGCCTGGATGCCGAACTCCTTGACGATCTTGGCGTAGCGTGTCGAGTCCGACGCGATCAGCTTGCTTAGCGCAGCGGGCTCGCCGCCAACGGGCGTGATGGCGATGGTTGCCATGCGCGCCACCACGTCAGGCATTTTCAGGATGTCGTTGACGTGCGTATTCAGCGTCTTCACCAGCTCCGGCGGCAGTCCCTTCGGCGCCAGCAGCGCCTGCCACGCGCCCACCTCCACATCCTTGTAGCCTAGCTCCGCGAGCGTCGGCACGTTCGGCGCGAACGGCGAGCGCTTCATGTCCGCCACGGCAAGCGGCACGATCGCGCCCGTCCCGATGTACTGCGCCACCGCGCCCAGCGTGGAATACGTCATCGGCACTTGCCCGCCGAGCACGTCGACCACCGCTGGTGCGGTGCCGCGATATGGCACCTGCGCGATATTCACGCCCGCGGCCTTGTTGAACAGCTCGCCAAGAATGTGCATGGGCGATCCGTTGCCGGGCGTCGCGTAGGTCTGCAGCGTACCCGCCTTGGCGCGCGCAACCAGCTCGGGCAGCTTGGTGATGCCCGTGCCTTTGTTGACGACCACGAACAGCGACTGCACGCCAAGCTGGGCAACCGGCGTGAAATCGCTGCGCACGTCGTAGCTGGCGCCCGTGCCGTTTCTGAGCACCAGCGGCGCGATCGCAACGGTGTTGGGCGCGACCAGCAAGGTGTAGCCATCGGCAGCGGATTTGGCGACGTACGAGCTGCCGATCGTGCCGGCGGCGCCGGTGCGGTTCTCGACCACCACGGACTGGCGCAGGCGCGCCGAAAGCTTTTCGGCGAGCAGGCGGGCCAGCACGTCGGTGTCGCCGCCGGCCGGGTAGGCAACGACCAGCGTGATGGGTTTGGTGGGGTAGGCCTGCGCCCAGGCGCCGCCTGCCGTCATGGCAGTCGTGGTCGCGATGGCAGCAAACAGGTTGCGAGTTGCGAGCTTCATAGGGAAACGCCTCCAGATTGACTTCGTGCGGGCATGCTGCGCGTTGCGCGCCGCATGCCCGCCGGTGCCGCGCAGCGACGCGCCGGCGCTTAGAACGTGTGCTTGATACCGATCATCGTGCCCAGCTGATTGCCGCCCGGCTTCGGGTTGGAACCCGTCTGGGCGCCGCTGACCGACAGGGCGAGTTGGCCGCCGTTGTCGATGAAGCCAGCCGTGGCGTACACGGAGGTGCGCTTGGAGAAGGCGTAGGTGCCGCGCAGCGCGTACAGCATCGCCTTGTTGGCGCTGTTGTGGTACTTGAGGTAGTAGACTTGGCCGGCCAGCGTGAACGCGGGCGTGATGTCATACGCCAGGCCCGCGTACCAGAGGTCGCTGCGCGGCGTCGGGCTGCCGTCATTGTCGCGGCGGATCACGCCCAGGCCCATCTTGGTCTTGGACAGCAGCACGTAGCCGTTGAGCGAGAGCCGGTCGTCCGTCAGGCTGCTTTTGGTCAGGCCGCCAAACGCGCCAGGCCCTCCGCGCAGCGAGTCATAGGCCGCGGCCACGCCCCACCACTTGTTGTCATACTGGAGCATGGCTGACCATTCGCGGCATTGCTTGCTGTCGGCCGCATTCTCGCCCGCGCAGTTGGTGCCGGCCGGGCTCGGGCCCGCGTTTACCGTGTCGCGGCCCATGCTATAGGTGGCGCCCAGCGTGAAACCGCCGAACGTGCCCTTGTAGGAGATGGCGTTGTCGGCTCGGGCATTCGGCAGGTAGCTGTCGAGGGAGCCGGAGCCGTACACGTTGGGCCCGAGAATGTCCGGATCCAGCGTGGCCCAGAAGAGCATGGTGTACTGGCGGCCCAGGGCGACCTGGCCCCAGGGCCCGGAAAGCCCAACCAAGGCTTGCCGGCCGAACAGCCGTCCGCCCTGGTTGGAGGTGCCGGAATCCGGGGCGAAGCCGGATTCGAGCACGAACAGGCTCTTTAGCCCGCCGCCGAGATCTTCCGTGCCGCGGATGCCCCAGCGCGACGGCACCGTGGCCGTCAGGGTGTTCACGCGGAACACGTTGTCCTTCGCCGCGCCAACATTGTTCACATACTCGACGCCGGTATCGACGACGCCATACAGCGTCACCGTCGATTGGGCCGAGGCCAGCATGGGTACTGCTGCTGCAAGGGCAGCCAGTGCAATCCGTCCAAGTTTCATCGTTCTACTCCTCTTCCTTTTCCTTTGCCGCCATGTCGTTTGGTTGGCGTTGCAGCGCTTCGTCAGGCCATCTCTGAGCCGGGTCGATGCATGCTTCTTGGCGCACTTTCCGGCTTCTTGTGTTTTATAGGTAAAACATCAGACTACATAAGAAACACCGAGCAAAATATAGCTGGTCATTTCGGGAAACACATGGGTGGGTAATCCCTAGTGATGTGGAGAAGCGACGAGTGGCCTGCACCAGAACGGCACGCCTGTGCACCTTGTCGCAGCACCTTGCTGCGCAAGAGCGAGGGCGCGCGCGCGCGCCGCCATGCCGGGGAGCCGCGCCTGTATTGGTACGCACGGCTGCGCAAGGCAGCTGCGCCAAAAAGGGGATCTGCGGTGCTCCGACATCGGCGCCGAGCCGGGCCTGGCGCAATTTTTTTTCGGAGGGGGTTAACCCGGATCAATTTCCAGATTCAGGCGGTCTATATTTCTTAGGTTTTATTCGCAAACTACGGTTTCATATATGGAACAAAACCATCAAGCGCAGGTACCCCAGCCGGCTGCCGAGATGCTTCGCGCACTCGATACCGGCTTCACCGAGCGGCGCATAGCGGACGGCCGCGACGGCGCGCAGCTCGCTTACCGGTGCGGCGGCAGCCGCGGGCCTGTGGTGGTGCTGCTGCATGGCATCAGTTCCGGCGCGGCCTCCTGGCTGCCGTGCGCAAGCCTGCTGGCGGCACACGCCCGCGTGATTGCGTGGGACGCGCCCGGCTATGGCAGTTCGCAGGCCCTGCCCATTGCGGCGCCCAAGGCTGCCGACTACGCACAGCGCCTGCAGGACCTGATGCGCGCCCTGGACGTACGGCCCGATGTGATCGTGGGGCACTCGCTCGGCGCGCTGATGGCGGCCGCCTATGTGGCCGAGGCAGGGCCGGAATTGCTGCCCGCGCAGTTGCTGCTGCTTAGCCCGGCGCAGGGATACGGCGGCCCCGGCAAGGAGGGCAAGGCACGGGATGTGGCGCGCCAGAGGCTCGATGCGCTCGCGGCCGTGGGCGTGGAAGGCCTGGCCGAGCGGGGTCCCGGCCGCCTGCTGAGCGCCGCGGCCAGCGCCGATGCGCAGGCCTGGGTGCGCTGGAATATGCGTCGCCTGGATCCGGACGGCTACCGGCAGGCGGTGGCGATGCTGTGCGGCGATGCCATTGACGATTACCTCGGGCGCCGGGGGCAGGGCGTCAGTGTGCGGGTCGGATGCGGCGCGCTGGACGTCGTGACGCCGCCGCCCGGGTGCGCGGCGCTGGCGGAGCGCTTCGCCTTGCCGTTCGAGCTGGTGCCGGATGCCGGGCATGCCTGCTATGTGGAGCAGGCCGGCCGGGTCGCGCAGTGGATTCGCCACGGGCTTGCCGTGGCTTAATCTTCCCTATCCTGTCCCGTCGTACCCACCCGCCTCAGGCCGCCGCGCCGACGCCGTGCCACGTTCCCGTGGCATCGGCTTATCTAGCGGGTAAACCCCAGTCAATTTTTGAAGTTTCGTTGTCTATAGTGGTGTCTGTGTTCAATATTTAAATCAGCGTTTTATAGGTGAAACAAAACGCTCGGTTAGCCGGTTGGCAATAAGGGAAAGGAGTAGCGCAATGGAAAACCTCGCATACAACCCGAATCTGGCGCCCTGGGAGCGCCCGGCTCCCAACAATGTCGCCGGCAAGGGCCACATCGAGCAGCCCGGCAAGGTGGCCAATATCGTGTGGCAGACCCGCGTCGCAGTGCCCACCGCCTACGAAGACGCGCTGGGCGATGCGCTGGAAGCCGCCTTCGAAGCCGGCGCGAAAAGCCCGGAAGACATCGTGCGTTCGTTCAACCAGGCGGGCTTGCTGGGCGCGGACGGCCAGGCCTGGACCGAAGAGCGCTTCCTCGCCGAAATGCGCCGCCTGGGCGCCTGAACGAGGCAGCACGCAGCAAGAACATCAAAGCGATTGCGCCGCGAAGGGCTGTAACAAGGCGCCCCTCGAAAGAGCGATCCAATCCGGTACCCGCAAGAGAGCAAACAATGGAATCGAACAAGCAAGCGCGTGCTGAGGCGCGCCTGAACACCGGCCTGCATAACTACTGGTATCCGGTATCGGCCGCGTGGGCGGTCACGCATGCACCGATCGGCATCACGCGCCTGGGCCAGAACATCGTGCTGTGGCGCGATGGCGAAGGCCAGGTGCACGCGCTGGAAGATCGCTGCCCGCACCGCGGCGCGCGCCTGTCGATGGGCTGGAACCTTGGCGATCGCGTGGCATGCTGGTACCACGGCGTGGAAGTGGGCGGCGATGGCCAGGTCAAGAGCGTGCCGGCCGTGGACAGCTGCCCGCTGGAAGGCAAGACCTGCGTGCGCAGCTACCCGGTGCAGGAAAAAGCCGGCGCCATCTTCCTGTGGTTCGGTGAACGCGCTCCGGTGCAAGCCGATGCGCTGCGCCTGCCGGAAGAACTGGAAAGCGACGAGCACACCAATTTCCTGTGCGTGGCGCACTGGGACTGCAACTACCGTTACGCCATCGACAACGTCATGGACCCGATGCACGGCGCCTACCTGCACGCGGTGTCGCACTCGATGGCCAGCGGCGAAAAGCAGGCTGTGATGGCCGTGCGCGAGACCGACACCGGCCTGGTGTTCGAGAAGACCGGCCAGCGCGGCGTGAACTTCGACTGGGTGGAGTTCGGCGAGACCGGCACGATGTGGCTGCGCCTGGCGATTCCCTATCGCGCCAAGGTGGGGCCGGGCGGTCCCTTTGGCATCGTCGGCATCGCCACGCCGGTGGATGAGGAGCACTGCATGGTGTTCTTCTGGCGCACCCGTCACGTGCAAGGCTGGGAGCGCGATGTCTGGCGCTTCCTGTACCGCAACCGCCTGGAAGGCCTGCACTGGGACGTGCTGGAGCAGGACCGCATGGTGCTGGAAATGATGGCGCCGAATGCGCGTGAGCATGAAACGCTGTACCAGCACGATGTCGGCATCACCCGCGTGCGCCGCCTGCTGCGCCGCCGTGCCGACCAGGAAGTCGCCGACGAGCCGGTCGCCATGTTGAAGCCCGTAGGCGCGGGCGGGGTGGCTAACCATGCCTGAGCTCGACCGCAACAACCTGCTGGCCGGCCGCCGCGTGCTGGTGACCGGCGCGGCGCGCGGGCTTGGCCTGGCCTTTGCCACCGCGATTGCCGAAGCCGGCGCCGCCGTCGCCATGGCCGACATCCTCGCGGACCGCTTGCATGAGGAAGCGGCTGCGTTGCAGGCCCGTGGGCTGAAGGTGCTGCCGTTCGTGCTCGACCTGGGCAACCCCGAATCGGTGACCGCTTGCGCCACCGCCGCGGCGGCCGGGCTCGGCGGCCTGGACGGCCTGGTCAACAACGCCGCAGTGACCGACTCCGGCGGCCGCGACGCCAGCGCGATCGACATCGCCACCTGGGACCGCGTGATGAACATCAACGTGCGCGGCACCTGGCTGATGACCACCGCCTGCCTGCCGGCGCTGCGCGCCTCGGGCCGCGGCGCCATCATCAACCTCGCTTCCGACACGCCGCTGTGGGGCGCGCCCAACCTGCTGGCGTATGTGGCCAGCAAGAGCGCCATCATCGGCATGACCCGTTCGCTGGCGCGCGAGCTGGGCGACGACCAGATCACCGTCAATGCCATCGCACCGGGGCTGACCCTGGTGGAGGCCACCGAATACGTGCCGCAGAACAGGCGCGACCTTTATCGCGAGCAACGCGCGATTTCCCGCGAGCAGCTACCCGAGGATGTTTCCGGGGCCGTGCTGTTTGCCCTCTCCGACCTGTCCCGCTTCGTGACGGGCCAGACGCTGGCCGTCAACGGCGGCTTCGTCATGCACTGAGCTAGAAGGAATCCAAATGAGCGATCTTTCCCAACAAGACAACATCAAGCGTTCCTGGGAGCAGCCGTCCGGCGCTTCCTTTGACCAGTGGATGGAGAGCCGCGTTGCGCGTTTCTCCACCCGCCGCTACGACTGGGACGCACTGAAGTTCCAGGCTGATTACGATCCCAAGTATCGCCGTGCGCAGATGCGTTACCTCGGCACCGGCGGCACCGGCGTGGCCACCGACACCAATACCGTGCCGTCCGAGAACTTCACCTTCTCGACCATGATCATCCCGGCCGGCCACGAAGGCCCGTCGCACCTGCACACGGACGTGGAAGAAGTCTTCTTCGTCATGCGCGGCAAGATCAAGCTGATCCTGGAAAAGGACGGCGAGCGATTCGAAACCATCCTGACCGACCGCGACCTGGTCTCGGTGCCGCCGGGCGTGTACCGCGAGGAAATCAACATCGGCGAGGAAGACGCGCTGATGTGCGTGATGCTCGGCGCCAAGAAGCCGATCACGCCGACGTACCCGCCCGAGCATCCGCTTACCAAGGTCAAGCGCTGAACCGCGCGCGGCCGGCGCTGCAGCCCAGGCGCCGGCCAAGTTGAAACACGAGCCCACTCATGACGCAAGAACGCCTGTCGGAAGACACCCAGGACAAGTACATCGTGCCCGGACTGGAACGCGGCCTGCGCCTGCTGGCCGAGTTCAGCCGGCGCGACCGTACCCTGTCGGCGGCCGACCTGGCGCGCCGGCTCAAGGTGCCGCGCTCAACCGTGTTCCGCCTGCTGGCCACGCTGGAGTCGATGGGCTTTGTCGAGCGCACCGACGGCGGGCGCGACTACCGTCTCGGCATGGCCGTGCTGCGCCTGGGCTTCGAGTACCTGGCTTCGCTGGAACTCACCGAGCTGGGGCGCCCGCTGCTGGACCGGTTGCGCGACGACATCCGTTACCCGTGCAACCTGGTGGTGCGCGACGGCCGCTCGATCGTCTATGTGGCCAAGTCGGTGGCGCCCACGCCGTTCAGCAGTTCGGTCACCGTGGGCACCCGCCTGCCGGCGCACGCCACCGTGCTTGGGCGCGTGCTGCTTGAGGACCTGACGCTGGCCGAGTTGCGCCAGCTCTATCCCGAGCCGCGCCTGGAAGCGTTCTCGCCCAGCACGCCAGGCACGGTCGAAGAACTGTTCGAGATGGTGCAGCGCGACCGCGAACGCGGCGTGGTGCTGCAGGAAGCCTTCTTCGAGGCCAGCATCTCGACCATCGCGGCGCCTGTGCGTGACCGCAGCTGCAAGGTGGTGGCCGCGCTCGGCGTGACCATCCCGGCCTCGCGCATCGATCCGGAGCAACTGGACATGATGGAAGAGAAAGTCAGAGACACCGCGGGCGAGCTGTCTCGCCTGCTGGACTACCGGCCGCGCGAACACGGCAAGGTGGTCAACCTGTATCGGGAGTGAGGACGATGTCCATGATTGAACTCGACGGCAAGGTTGCCGTCGTCACGGGTGGATCCTCGGGCATCGGCCTGGCCACCGTCGAACAACTGCTGGAGTCGCGCGCCGCGGTGGCGCTGTGCGGGCGCAACGAAGCGCGGCTGCGCGAAGCGGAAAGCGGCCTGCGCGCACGCTTTCCCGATGCGCGCCTGTACGCAGCTGCCTGCGACGTGCTGGATCCTGCCCAGGTGGCAGCCTTCGCCGCCGCCAGCGAGGCCGCGCTCGGCCCGGCCGACATGCTGGTCAACAACGCAGGGCAGGGCCGCGTGTCCACCTTCGCGAATACCGAGGACGCGGCATGGCTCGAAGAATTGCAGCTCAAGTTTTTCTCGGTGATCCATGCCACGCGTGCGTTCCTTGCGCAGCTGGAGCGCTCGGACAGCGCCGCCATCGTCTGCGTGAACTCGCTGCTGGCCGTGCAACCCGAGCCGCATATGGTGGCAACGTCGGCAGCGCGTGCCGGCGTGCATAACCTGGTGCGCTCGCTGGCTACCGAATTCGCCCCCAAGGGCATCCGCGTCAACGGCATCCTGCTCGGCCTGGTCGAGTCGGGGCAGTGGCGCCGCCGTTTCGAAGCGCGCCCGCAAGCCGAGCGCGACCTCGACTGGGACGCGTGGACCGCGCGCCTGGCGCAGCAAAAACATATTCAACTTGGCCGTCTTGGCCTGCCGCAGGAAGCCGCACGCGCGATCCTGTTCCTTGCCTCGCCGTTGTCTTCGTACACCACGGGCAGCCATATCGATATTTCCGGAGGACTTTCCCGTCATGCGTAACGAACAGCAACAAGTCACGGTGGGCTACGCCATCGCCGCCTTCCTCGAACAATGCGGCGTCAAGGCTGCGTTCGGCGTGATCTCGATCCACAACATGCCTATCCTCGACGCGATGGGCGAGCGCGGCAAGATCCGCTTCGTGCCCGCGCGCGGCGAAGCCGGCGGCACCAATATGGCCGACGCCTGCGCCCGCACCACCGGTGGCCTCGGCGTGTGCCTGACCAGCACTGGTACCGCTGCGGGCAACGCCGCCGGCGCCATGGTCGAAGCACTGACCGCCGGCACGCCGCTGCTGCACCTGACCGGCCAGATCGAAACGCCGTACCTGGACCAGAGCCTGGCCTACATCCACGAGGCGCCGGATCAGTTGACCATGCTGAAGGCCATCTCGAAGGCCGCGTTCCGCATCCGCAGCGCCGATACCGCGCTGAGCACCATCAAGCTCGCCGTGCAAACCGCGCTGACCGCGCCGACCGGCCCCGTCAGCGTGGAAATCCCCATCGACATCCAGGCCGCGCTGATCCCGATGCCGACCGACCTGCGCCCGCTGGCGATTCCCACCCATGTGCCGTCGGCCCATGCGCTGGACGAACTGGCCGAGCGCCTGTCCAAGGCAAAGCGCCCGCTGCTGTGGCTGGGCGGCGGCGCACGCCACGCCGGCGCGCAGGTCAAGCGCCTGCTGGCGCTGGGCTTTGGCGTGGTCACCAGCACGCAAGGCCGCGGCATCGTGGCAGAAGACGATCCCCGCTCGCTGGGTGCCTTCAACCTGCACAAGCCGGTGGAGCAGTTCTACCAGACCTGCGACGCCATGCTGGTGGTCGGCTCGCGCCTGCGCGGCAATGAAACGCTGAAGTACGAACTGAAGCTGCCGCGCCCGCTGTTTCGCGTGGACGCCGATGCCTCCGCCGAAGGCCGCTGCTACCAGAGCGACTACTTCGCCAGCGGCGACGCAGCGCTGGCACTCGACGGCCTGGCCGATCGCCTGGAAGGCAAGCTCAAGGTGGACCCGAACTTCGCCGCTGATCTGCGCCGCGCGCATGAGACCGCCATGGGTGGCCTGATCGACGGCCTTGGCCCGTACTCGGCGCTGGTCGAAGCGCTGCAAGGCGCCGTTGGCCGCAACTTCAACTGGGTGCGCGACGTCACCGTCTCCAACAGCACCTGGGGCAATCGCCAGCTGCGCATTTTCGACTCTCGTGCCGGCGTGCACGCGCTGGGCGGCGGCATCGGCCAGGGCCTGGCGATGGGCATCGGCGCCGCGGTGGGCGCGGCTGTCACGGCATCCGGCAAGAAGACGTTCTGCCTGGCCGGCGACGGCGGTTTCATCCTGAACCTGGGTGAGCTCGCTACCGCCGTGCAGGAGCGTGCCGACGTGGTCTTCGTGGTGATGAACGACAAGGGCTACGGCGTGATCAAGAACATCCAGGACGCGCAGTACGGCGGACGGCGCCACTACGTGGACCTGCATACGCCGGACTACGCGCAACTGTCGCAATCGCTGGCGTTGCGCCATCGCCGCGTCAGCAACCTGGCGGACGTTGGTGCGGCACTGGAAGAAGCCACCATCGAACCCGGTCCGTTCCTGCTGGAGATCGACATGCTGTCCATCGGCACCTTCAAGACCGCGTTCGCAGGCCCGCCGGTCAACAAGGAAGCCGACGCCGACGCTGAGAAGACCGCACGCGCGGTCGAACGCAGCACCGTGACCGCCTGAGGGAGACACAACATGCTGCACGTGTCGATGGTGGGATGCGGAGCGATCGGGCGCGGTGTGCTCGAGTTGCTCAAGAGCGATCCGGACGTGGTGTTCGACGTGGTGGTGGTGCCCGAGGCCCAGATGGACCAGGCCCGCCATGATGTCTCGGCGCTGGCGCCGCACGCACGGGTTGCCACCTGCCTGAGCCAGGCGGACGGACGGCCTGACCTGCTGGTGGAGTGCGCCGGCCACCATGCGCTGGAAGAGCACATCGTGCCGGCGCTGGAGCGAGGCATCGCCTGCATGGTGGTGTCGGTGGGCGCGCTCTCCGAGCCGGGCCTGGCCGAGCGGCTGGAGGCGGCGGCACGGCGCGGCGGCACGCAAGTGCAGTTGCTCTCCGGCGCCATCGGCGCCATCGACGCACTGGCGGCAGCGCGCGTGGGCGGGCTGGACTCGGTGGTCTACACCGGGCGCAAGCCGCCCGGCGCGTGGAAGGACACGCCGGCCGAGGCGCTGTTCGACCTTGCCGCGCTGACCGAAGCCACGGTGATCTTCGAAGGCACCGCACGCGAAGCGGCGCGGCTCTACCCGAAGAACGCCAACGTGGCGGCCACGTTGTCGATGGCCGGCCTCGGGCTGGACCACACGCAGGTCAAGCTGCTGGCGGATCCGGGCGTGGATGAAAACGTGCACCACGTGGAAGCGCGCGGCGCCTTCGGTGGTTTCGAGCTGACCATGCGCGGCAAGCCGCTGGCAGCGAATCCCAAGACTTCTGCGTTGACAGTGTTCAGCGTGGTGCGTGCGCTGGGCAACCGTGCCCACGCCATGTCGATTTAAGCAGGCCAACAGGCGCAGCAAGGTAATCATCATGAAGCAAGAGATTCTCCCCATCTGTATCGCAGGCCAGTGGCGCCTGGGCGGCGGCGAGCGCTACGCCACGCGCTACCCGGCTACCGGCGAGGTCGTCGCGGAACTGAACGCGGCCAGCCTGGACGACGTGGAAGAGGCCGTGCAGGGCGCGCATCGCGCGTTCCTCACCAGCGGCTGGGCACAACGCAAGCCGCACGAGCGCGCTGCCGTGCTGCATCGCGTGGCCGACCTGATCCGCGCGCGCGCCGAGCCGCTCGCTCAGCGCCAGCGCCTGGACAATGGCAAGCCCATCAGCGAGACGCGCGCGCTGGTGGCCAGCGCCGCCGGCACCTTCCAGTTCTTCGCGGCGGCGTGCGAAACGCTGGAGGAGACGCTCACGCCCGCTCGTGGTGATTTCCTCACCATGAGCGTGCACGAAGCCATGGGCGTGGTGGCGGCAATCACGCCGTGGAACTCGCCCATCGCCAGCGAGGCGCAGAAGCTGGCGCCCGCGCTGGCCGCCGGCAACGCGGTGGTGATCAAGCCCGCCGAGATCACGCCGCTCATGGCGCTGGAACTCGCGGCCATCTGCGAGGAAGCCGGCGTGCCCAAGGGCCTCGTCAGCGTGCTGCCGGGCAAGGGCTCGGTGATCGGCGACGCCATTACCAAGCACCCGCTGGTGCGCCGCGTGTCCTTTACCGGCGGCACCACCACGGGCCGTCATATCGCCCACATCGCCGCCGACAAGATGATGCCGGTGTCGCTGGAGCTGGGCGGCAAGTCGCCCACCATGGTGTTCGAGGATGCGGACCTGGACCATGCCGTCAACGGCGTGCTCTACGGCATCTTCAGTTCCTCGGGTGAGTCGTGCATCGCGGGCTCGCGCCTGTTCGTGGCACGATCCTTGTATGAGCCTTTCATGGACCGCCTGGCAGCGGGCGCGGCGCGCCTGCGCGTGGGCGATCCGGCCGACGAGGGGACCCAGATGGGGCCGCTGATTAGCGACCGGCATCGCGACTCGATCGAATCGTATGTGGCGCTCGGCGTGTCCGAAGGCGGCCAGCTGCGTACGGGCGGTGTGCGCCCCACCGTGGCGGGTTGCGAGAACGGCTACTTCTACACGCCAACCATCATCGAAGGGCTGGATAACAGCGCCCGCGTATGCCAGGAGGAAATCTTCGGGCCGGTGCTGGTGGCGATGGCCTTCGACGACGAGGACGACCTGATCGCGCAGGCCAACGACAGCGTGTACGCGCTGGCGGCGGGCGTGTGGACGCGCGACTACAAGCGCGCTTGGCGCTTTGCGCGTGCGGTGCAGGCCGGCAATGTGTGGATCAATACGTACAAGCAGTTCTCGATCTCGACGCCGTTCGGCGGCTGGCGCGACAGCGGGCTGGGGCGCGAGAAAGGACGACTGGGCATCCTGCAGTACATGGAGCAGAAGAGCGTGTATTGGGGCATGCATGAACAACCACTGCCGTGGGCAAACTAAGTGAGTACGACGACATTGGACGCTGCAAAAGCGACACAGCAGGAGAGGGTAATGAATACGATTCTGGGCATCGACGAGATCGTCTACGGTGCCGACGACCTGGAAGCCTGCCGGCGCTTCTTTGCCGACTGGGGCCTCACGCTGGTGCGCGAGGATGCGGCCGGGCTGGATTTCGAAACGCTCAACGGCTGCCGCGTGCTGGTGCGCCGCACCGACGACCCGGCGTTGCCGGCGGCGATGGAAGACGGCCCGACGCTGCGCGAAGTGGTGTGGGGCGTGGATACGCAAGCCGCGCTGGACCGAATCGCGGATGCCATCCGCGCCGAGCCGGGCTTCGTCAGCACGGGTGAGCACGGCGTGCGCGGCGAGCAAGGCGAGCGCGTGGGCTGCATCGATCCCAACGGCCTGGCCGTGCGTTTCCAGCTGACCCGCAAGCACGACGTCGAGGTGGAGTGCGCTGCCATGAACACATGGAACGACAAGCCGCGCCTGAACCAGCGCAGCCCGATCTACGAACGCGCCACGCCGATCGAGGTAGGGCACGTGGTGTTCTTCGTCAAGGACGTGGCCGCTACCGAGCGCTTCTATACCGAGAAGCTGGGCTTCGTGCCGTCGGACCACTATCCGGGCCGCGGCGCCTTCCTGCGCTGCGCGCCGGATGGCGGCCACCACGACCTGTTCCTGCTGCAGTTGCCGCAGGCCAAGAGCGGCCTGAACCATGTGGCCTTCACCGTGCGTGACATCCACGAGGTGTTCGGCGGCGGCCTGCATGTGTCGCGCAGCGGCTGGGATACGCAGCTCGGCCCGGGCCGGCATCCGATTTCGTCGGCGTATTTCTGGTACTTCAAGAATCCGGCCGGCGGCCTGATCGAGTACTACGCCGATGAGGACCAGCTGGACGCCGACTGGGAGCCGCGCGATTTCGAGCCGGGCCCGACCATGTTCGCCGAGTGGGCGGTGGAAGGCGGCCTGGATGGCAATACGCGCCGGCAGAAGAACGCAGGCGGCCCGCAGGGCAAGTTCCTGACGGAAAAGCGCTGAGCACGGCGTAGCAGTACAGGCAACACAGGCAACACGGGCGAGACAAGCAACACGAAGCAACACGAAGCAATACGAAGCAATACGAAGCAACCGAAGGAAGTGCCATGAGTACCAGCCAATCCCTGAACCTGCGCGTGCAGGCCATGCGTTTCGAAGCGCACGGCATTGTCAGCGTGGAACTGCGCGATCCGCAAGGGCATGCTTTGCCCGAGTACGCGCCGGGCGCGCATATCGACCTGCATCTGGGCAATGGCCTGGTGCGCAGCTACTCGCTGTGCGGCGCGCCGGAAGTGCGCGACCGCTACGTGGTGGGCGTGCTGCTCGACCGCGCAAGCCGCGGCGGTTCGCGCTACGTGCACGAGCAACTGCGCGTGGGCAGCACGCTCACCGTGGCGGCGCCGCGCAACCACTTCGCGCTGGAAGAGGGCGCGGCCCACACGGTGCTGGTGGCCGGCGGCATCGGCGTCACGCCCATCGTGTGCATGGCGCGTCGTTTGCATGAACTCGGGCGCTCCTTCACATTGCTCTACTGCGCGCGTTCGCGTGCGGAAGCGGCCTTCGCGGACGAGCTGGCCGCCTACGGCGACGCGGTGCGCATGCACTTCGACGACGAGGCGGGCAGCCCGCCGGACCTGTCGGCGCTGCTGGCCGGGCAAGCGGCAACCACGCACTTCTACTGCTGCGGCCCGGGCCCGATGCTCAATGCCTTCGAAGCCGCCTGCGCCGCTCACGGCTACCCCGAAGTGCATATCGAACGCTTTGCCGCCGACCCGTCGGTAGCGGCAGTCCAGGAAGGCGAGTACACCGTGGCACTCGCAAGCACGGGTAGCGAGCTGAAAGTGCCCGCAGGCAAGTCCTTGCTGGATGCCTTGCTCGAAGCGGGCATTGCCGTGGAGCACAGCTGCAAGGAAGGCGTATGTGGCTCGTGCGAAACGCGTGTGCTGGAAGGCATTCCCGAACACCGCGACGGCGTGCTCAGCAAGAGCGAGCGCGAGTCGAACCAGACCATGATGGTTTGCGTGTCAGGCTGCAAAGGCAAGCGCCTGGTCCTGGACCTCTAAGCGCGCCACCGCGCGCCGCATCCACTGCGGCGCCTACGGTGGTGGCCATTGGCGGGTAATGCCGGCAATGCGCCAGCGCGGGGCGGCTGCCTGCCTCGGATACTTTAGAAGAGAAACACCGTGTTGATCCAGAGACAAGAGGCCCCGTTCGCCAATGCGAACGCCGAGGGCGTGGCGACCCCATCCAGCAGCATCACGGCAGGCGGTGGCGTGCGCGCCACCGACGCCCCCGTGGCAACTACCCGGGGCGAGATCATCGCCCGCATCGAGCGCCTGCCCAGCAATGGCATGCATGTCAGGGCACGGCTGCTGATCGGCCTGGCCACGTTCTTCGATGGCTTCGACGTCATTGCCATTGCTGCCACGCTGCCGCTGCTGATCTCGATGTGGTCGCTCACGCCAGGCCAGATCGGCTTCCTGATCGCGGCGCCTTCAGTCGGGCAACTGATCGGCGCGCTGCTGTTTCCGGCGCTCGCCGAGCGTTTCGGCCGCCTGAACTCGATTGGCTGGAGCGCGGGCATCATCGGCTTGATGAGCATCGCCTGCGGCTTCGCGCCTTCGTTCGAGATCTTTGCCTTGCTGCGCATCGTGCAGGGCCTTGGCCTGGGCGGTGAACTGCCGGTGGCCGCCACCTATATCAACGAAGTGACGCGTGCCCACGGGCGCGGGCGCTTCGTGCTGCTGTACGAGGTGGTGTTCCCGATCGGCCTGCTGATCTCCAACGCGGTCGGCGCGTGGCTGGTGCCGAGGTTCGGCTGGACCGTCATGTATTTCATCGGCGGCGCCCCGGTCATCCTGTTCTTTATCCTGCGCCGGGCCATTCCCGAGTCGCCGCGCTGGCTGGCCGAGAAGGGCCGGCTGGCCGAGGCGGACCGCGCGCTCGCGGTGTTCGAGTCCCGGGCCAAGGGGCCGCTGGCGCCGCTGGGCGATGTGTCCGCCTACGATGCGATGACTGGCAGGCACCCGCGCCGGCGCGTCCGGGATCTGCTGAGCAAGGCTTATATCGGACGCACATTGGCGGTGTGGATGCTGTGGGCCACCTGCGGCTTTATCCAGTACGGCCTGTCGACCTGGCTGCCGACGATCTACAAGACGGTGTATCACGCACCGCTGCAACTGGCACTGAACCTGGCCGCCGGCGCATCGGTGCTCGGCGTGATCGGCTCGCTGGTCTGCGCGATGATCGTCGACAAGGTGGGCCGCAAGCCAGTGATCAACGTCTCGTTCATCCTGTGCGCGTTGTCGCTGGCGCTGGCTGGTGTGTTCCACGCGGAGTCGGTGTACGTCGTTGCCAGCCTCTGCGCGCTGGCGCTCGGCTTCCTGGCCAGCGGCTTTATCACCGCCTACGTGTACACGCCGGAGTTGTACCCCACCAGCATCCGCGCCATGGGCTGCGGTTTCGGGGGCGCGTGGCTGAAGCTGGCGGCGATCTTCGCGCCGACGCTGGTTGCCAGCACCATCGGCTCGGGCAATCTCAGCAGCGCCTTCTACGCGCTGGCCGCGGTGCCGTTCGTGGCGGCGTTGACCATCCACTTCCTTGGCATCGAGACCAAGGGCAAGGTGCTCGAGCAACTCGAGGCCTGAGGCGGTGCGAGGCTGCGCAAATTCGCGGCGGTTTGCTCTCCTCTCCCACTTGCGCGAGAGGAGCCGTGGGAGAGGGCGGGCGCTCGTTACGCCGTCGTGCTGGAAAAATCCGAGGGCTCCGCTTCAAGTGGCTCCTGGCTAAGCCACCCCTCTCCCCACCGCAGACAGCCGTCGTCATGGCGCACGGCTTTGGCCGGTTCGGCGGCTTTGGCCAATGCCTCGGGCTTGGCCGCAACCGAGCGTCCGCCGGGTCGTCATTACTCGCCCGGAATGGCGTCCTTCCGCCCTGGCGTCACGCACAGGCCGTGCAGCTTCCTCAGCGCCTGGTACATCGCGCGGCGCTCCTCCGGCTCCAGCAGCCGTATCACCTCCGCCTGGCCCTTCCTGGCCAGCGGCATCACTTGCTCATGCAGCGCCATGCCTGCCGGCGTGATGCTGCAGATCAGCTTCTTGCGCGGGGTGTTGCCCTCGGCATCCAGTTTCACCAGCCCGCGGCCTTCCAGCAGCCGCAGCGTGCGGCTCACCAGCGCCTTGTCCGAGGTGGATTGCAGCACCAGCTCCGCAAAGGGCAGCTGCCGCGCGTGCGCCAGCAGTGCCAGCAGGCGCCATTCGGGCACCGTTAGCGCGAACTGCTCGGCATAGGGCAGCGTGACGGTGCGCCGCAGGGCGTTGACCAGCTGGCTCAGCATCGTCGTCAGGAAGTCGTCGACATCGAGCCCGTTTCCTTGCTCGTCCAGTTCCGCCCAGGGGCAGTCGGTTTCCGGGGGCATTGCCGTGTCGCCGGTGTCATCTGCCGTGCCGGCTGCGCGCTTCATCAGATCCATGTCTTTCAAGAAATGCCGCCGGACGGCGGCTGATCAGGGGGGGCGGAGCCGATTGTCTCATAGGGACTCCGGGGTGGCGCCTCCTTCCCATCATGATCCCCCATTTTTTGGGCATGTAAATAATGAAGATGTCAATTGGGGATTAGCGCAAGTTGAGTAGTCAACTTGAGCGATCTAGGATGATTAGCATGTTCCTCTCCTGAACAAGTGTTTCGCTAATAAAACGCACATCGAATGCGTTCTCGTCCCTTAGCCGTGCCTAACCCCGCACCCACCACGCCATTCCCCGCTGAAGTGGAGCGCCCCCACAGGAGCCGTAGATGAACCTTGCCCGCCGACACATCCTTGCCACAGCGCTCGCCGCGATTGCCCTGGGAGGCGGCAGCGCCTTTGCGCTCGGCTATCCCGTCAAGCCGGTCACGATCGTCGTGGCGTATCCGCCGGGCGGCGATACGGACTCCATGGCGCGCATGTACGCCGAGAAGTTGTCGGTGCGCCTCAAGCAGCCCGTCATCGTCGAGAACAAGCCGGGCGCGGGTGGCGTGGTTGGCAACGCGATGGTCGGCCGCGCGCCGGCCGACGGCTACACGTTGTTGTTCACGCCGAACCCGTTCACGACGGCGCCGATGGTGCTGAAGCTCCCTGCCAGTTCCAGCTACGACGCACTGCATGGCTTCACCCCGGTCATCCAGACCGGCACGCAGACCGTGCTGCTGGTGGCGTATCCGGGTGCCGGCATCAAGACCGTGCAGGAGATGGTGGCCGCGGCCAAGGCCGGCAAGCCGCTGACCTATGCCAGCCCCGGCGCGGGCTCACCCATGCACATCGCCGGCGAATGGCTGAACCGGGCGGCGGGCGTGAAGATCCAGCACGTGCCTTACCGGGGCGTTGCGCCCGCAGTCAACGACGTCGTCGCGGGCCACGTCAACTTTGCCTACGTGACGCTGGGGCCGGTGGCCCAGTACATCAACACGGGCAAGCTGCTCGCGCTGGCCGTGACCGATCCGAAGCGCTCGCCGCTGCTGCCCAATGTGCCGACGCTGTCCGAGCTTGGCTACAGGGACGTCATCGTGGGCGCATGGCATGGCGTCATGGCGCCCAAGGGCACGCCGGCCGATGTGGTGAAGCTGCTCAACGAACAGCTCAACGACATCGTCAAGATGCCCGACATCGCCGAAAAGATGGCCACCTTCGGCGCGGTGCCGGTGGGCGGCGCGCCCGGCGTGCTGGAAAAGATCAATGCCTCCGACTACGAACGGCTGGGCAAGGTCATCAAGGATTTCGGCATCACCGCCGAGTGACGCGAAGCCGGCGGCAACGCCTGCCGGCTTCTTCATGGTGTTCAGTGGTTTTCAGACTAGCAGGAGGTCGGCATGAGCACGTCGACAGTGGGAAACTCCACGCCGCAAGTGACGGCGCGGGAGAAGGTGATGGGCAGGGCCGTGTATGCCGGCGATATCAAGCAGGCCGGCATGCTGCACGCCAAGGTGCTGCGCAGCCCGTATCCGCATGCCCGCATCGTTCGCATCGACACAGCGGCGGCGCGCGGGTTGCCGGGCGTCAAGCTGGTGCTGACCGGCGAGGACTCGCCGTCGCGGCTGTGGGGCACGCATCGCAAGGAGCAGCGCATTCTCGCCGCCGGCGTGGTCCGCCACGTGGGGGAAGAGGTCGCCGCGGTGGTCGCCGTGGACGAGGAAACCGCGCGCGATGCGCTCGACCTGATCCGCGTGGAGTACGAAGAGCTGCCCGCCATTTTCAGCACCGATGCGGCGCTGGCCGATGGCGCGGCGCAGCTGCACCCGGGCACGCGCAATATCGCGCACGAGCTGCGTATCGCGCGGGGCGACGTTGAAGCCGGCTTCGCCCGCGCGGCCGTGGTCTACGAGGCCACCTACGACATGCATTCGCAGTATCCCGGCTACCTGGAGCCGATGGCGACGGTGGCCGCGCAGGATGGCAATGGCCGGCTGACGGTCTGGGCCTCGACGCAATCCGTGTTCCTGGCGCGCGCGCGGCTGGCCGAAGCGCTGGACCGGCCGGTGTCCACCATCCGCGTGATCCAGGCGGTCACCGGCGGCGGCTTTGGCGCCAAGATCGTGGAGGAGAGCAACAGCCTGATCGCGGCCTTGCTGGCCACGCGGCTGGACCGTCCGGTGCGGCTGGTCAACAACCGGCTCGAGGATTTCCTTGGCGCGCGCTCCAGCGTGCCGGCGCGGGTCTGGCTCAAGATGGGCCTGGACGCGCAGGGGATGATCGTTGCCAAGGACGTCAATATCGTGGCGGAGTGCGGCGCATATGCCGGCCTTGCCGGCGACGTGATGCACGTGACCGCCATGCGCAGCGACAACATGCACCGCGTGGAAAACGTGCGTTCCCACGCGGTGCTGGCCTACACCAACAATCCGCCGCGCGGCGCGTTCCGCGGCTTTGGTGGCCAGCAGATGCAGTTCCCGCTAAACAGCCATCTCACCATGCTGGCCGAGATGCTCGGCATGGATCCCATCGAAGTCCACAAGCGCAACGCCATCCGCTCCGGCGACACCAGCGTGCATGGCTGGAAAATCGGCAGCAGCGGCCTGGTGGAATGCCTGGAGCAAACGCGCGCAGCGATCCGGTGGGATGCGCGCCGCGCCGATGCCTCGCGGCGAACCGGCTCGCGCCGGCGCGGGCTCGGCATTGCCGCCGCGATGCACGTCAGCGGCAACCGCACGCTCGGCAACTGGGACGGCTCCACCATCGTGCTCAAGGTCAACGAGGATGGGCGCGTCATGCTGCTCACCAGCGAGTGCGACATGGGGCAGGGCGCCAACACCATGCTCAGCCAGATCTGCGCGCAGGAGCTGGGCATTCCCCTGTCGCATGTCACCGTGAGTGCGCCGGATACCGATGTGGCGCCGTTCTGCCTCGGCTCGCTGGCGTCGCGCGTGACGATCATCTCTGGCAACGCCGTGATGCGCGCCGCGCGCGAGGCCCGGCAGAAGCTGCTGGACGTTGCCGCGGAAAAGCTCGGCGTGCCGCAGGACGAGCTGGACCTGCGCGATGGCGTGATCCGCGCCCGCAACGACGACACCAAGCGTGCCTCGCTCGCCGAGATCGCGCGGCTGCACATCTTCCGCCACGGCGGCGAGGGGCTGATGGTGCGCGCCACCTACGACGCGCCCACCGTGATGCACGATGCCAACTACTACGGCAACATCGCCCCGGCCTATTCCTTCGCGGCGCAGGCCGTCGAAGTGGAGGTGGATACGGTTACCGGGCAGGTCACGCTGATCGACAGCTTCATGTCGGACGACTGCGGCAAGGCCATCAACCCGCTGGCGGTGCACGGCCAGACGCATGGCGCCACCGTGCAGGCGATCGGCTGGACCCTGTACGAGCATGTGCAGGTCGAAGACGGCCGCATCCTGAACGGCAACTTTGCCGACTACACCATGCCGACCGCCGATGCCGTGCCCGCGCTGCGCACGGATGTGGTCGAGTCCGTTGAGCCTAACGGGCCCTACGGCGCCAAGGGCGCCAGCGAAACCGCGATCCTGCCCGGCGCGGCTGCCATCGCCAATGCGGTCTACGACGCCATCGGCGTGCGCATCACCTCGTTGCCCATCACGCCCGAGAAGGTGCTGGCCGCGCTGCGCGAGCGCAAGGAACAGGAGGCGCACCATGCGTAATTTCGAATTTCTGGAGCCGGGCTCGGTGCAGGAAGCCAGCCGCATGCTGGCCGACCTGGGCGACGAGTGCCGGGTGATCGCCGGCGGCACCGCGCTGATGCTCGGCATGCGTCAGCGCATGCTCACGCCCACCCATCTGGTATCGCTCGGCCAACTCGATGCGCTGCGCAAGATCGAGTTCGATCCGCGCACCGGCTTGCGCATCGGCGCGCTGGCCTTGCATGCACAGGTGGCGCGCTCGCCGCTGGTGCAGACGCATTACCCGATGCTGGCCAGCATGGCAGGGCGCGTGGCCAATCCGCAGGTGCGCAACCAGGGCACGATCGGCGGCAATCTTTGCTACGCCGATCCGGCCACCGATCCGCCGGGCTGCCTGATGGCGCTGCAGGCGCAGGTGGTGCTCGCCGGCAGGAACGGCGAGCGCGTGCTGGCGATGGAAGCGTTCCTGGTCGACTACTACACCACGGCGCTCGACCCCGATGAGATCGTGACCGAGATCCGCATTCCCGCGCCGGCGCCGGATGCGGTTGGCCACTACGCGCGTTTCCTGCGCACGGCCGCCGAGCACCGTCCGCTGGCCAGCGTGGCGCTGCTGGCGCGCAGGGCTGGCGCCACATGTATCGAGGCGCGTCTTGCGGTCGGCGCGTCCACGCCGATTCCGGCGCGCCTGCGGCGTGCCGAAGCGTTCCTCGCGGGCAAGGCCGTCACGCCGGATGTGGCGGCTGAAGCCGCGGACATCGTCGCCGCCGACATCGACCCCGTTTCCGACATGCGCGGCAACGCGGACTATCGCCGCGAGATGGTCAGGGCCGTGGCGCGGCGAAGCATTGCCACGCTGTTCGGGCTGGCAGCGGAGTAAGGAATTCCCATGCAAAAGATCAACATCGAACTCACCGTCAACGGCGAAGCGCACAGCGTGGAAGCGCCCGCGCGGCGCCTGCTGTCGGACCTGCTGCGCGACGACCTGAACCTGACCGGCACCAAGCGCGGCTGCGAGACCGGCATCTGCGGCGCCTGCTCCGTGCTGGTGGACGGCGAAGTCGTGAAGTCCTGCCTGATGCTGGCCGTGCAGGTGCGCGGGCGCGACGTCACCACCGTCGAAGGCCTCGGCGCCGGCGGCGAGCTGCACCCGCTGCAGCAGAGTTTCATGGAGTGCGGCGGCCTGCAGTGCGGCTACTGCACCCCAGGCTTCCTGATGACCTCCTGCGCCATGCTGGCGCACAACCCCAACCCTACGGAAGAGGAAGTCCGTGCCGGCCTGAACGGCAACCTGTGCCGCTGCACCGGTTACGTCGGCATTGTCGAATCCATTCTGTGCGCCGCGGAGAAGATGCGTGGAAATTGAAAAAACCCTGGTCGTCGGCGCAGCGCCGGCGCAAGTGTGGGCACTGCTGCTCGATCCCAACGTGATGGGCGGCTGCGTGCCGGGCATGCAGTCGATCGAAGTGGTCAGCGATGTGGAGTACATCTCGCACATCCAGGTCAAGATCGCCTTTGTCAGCGCGCGCTTCAAGATCAAGACCCATATCGTGGAGATGCGCGCGCCCAACTACCTGCGCAGCGAAGGCACGGGCGAGGATGCCTCCGTGGCCAGTTCGCTCAAGCAGTCCAGCGAGATTTTCCTGACCGGGCTGCCGGACGGCCAGACCGAGCTGCGCATGAAGATCAACGTGGATGTGCTGGGCCGCCTTGGCACGTTCGGCCTGAGCGTGATGAAGACCAAGGCGGACCGGATGTGGGAGGAGTTCGGTACGAATCTGTCGGCGCGGCTGGTGGCGCCTGCCGAGGCGGCGCAGGCCGCAGCGCCCGCCGTGGCGGAAACGGTGGCAGAGGCGGCGGCAGAGGCGGCGGCCGCTTCGCCCGCTCCCGCCATCGAGGCGACTCCCGCTCGCCCGGCCGTCATCCCGGCTCACGCCGTGCAAGCCAGCCCGAATCGCAACGCAGGCTGGTGGTCGCGCTTGTTCGCGCCCGCGGCCGCCCTGGACAGGGGCCCGCTCACGGATATCTGCATCGAAGTGCGCCAGCCCAATGCCACCATTACCGTGCGCTGGCCGGCACAGCACGCGGGCGAGTGCGCGGCCTGGCTGCGCGACTATCTGAAGTGAGCATGCACGGCTTCGGTGATGGAAGTGCTGGAGGATAGTCGCAGGGCGTGTTATATCGGACAGTCGCGGGCGGCGCTTCGGGATGCAAGGTGCGCCATGCGCACCGTCCGGGCCGCAGGGTAGGGCCGAAGCCAAAGCCGTTACCATATAGCAAGCCAAAGCACTCATTCGCAGAGATATCACCATGACAGATGCCCTCGAGCCTACCGATCTCCAGGACAAGTACATCGTGCCGGGGCTTGAACGCGGCCTGCGCCTGCTGGGCGAGTTCAGCCGCAACGAGCGGACCCTGTCGGCCGCCGAACTGGCGCGCCGGCTGCAGGTTCCGCGCTCAACCGTGTTTCGCCTGCTGACCACGCTGGAGATGATGGGCTTTGTCGAGCGCACCGATGGCGGCCGCGAATTCCGGCTTGGCATGGCGGTACTGCGCCTTGGCTTCGACTACCTCGCCTCGCTGGAGCTGACCGAACTCGGCCGGCCGCTGCTGGACCGGCTGCGCGACGCAATCAACTACCCGTGCAACCTGGTGGTGCGGGACGGCCGCTCCATCGTCTACGTGGCCAAGTCCGTGGCGCCGACGCCGTTCGCCAGCTCGGTCAACGTCGGCACTCGCCTGCCGGCGCATGCCACCGTGCTAGGCCGCGTGCTGCTTGAAGACCTGACGCTGGCCGAACTGCGCGAACTCTATCCCGAGCCGCAGCTGGAAGTCTTCTCGGAGAGCACACCCAAGACCGTTGAAGCGTTGTTCGACATGGTCCAGCGCGACCGCCAGCGTGGCTACGTGCTGCAGGAAGGCTTCTTCGAAACCAGCATCTCGACCATCGCTGCGCCGGTGCGTGACCGCAGCGGCAAGGTAGTGGCGGCGCTCGGCGCCACGATCCCGGCTTCGCGGATCGATCCGGAGCGGCTCGATGGCATGGTGGAGCAGGTGAGGAGTGCTGCGGGAGAACTCTCCCGCTTGCTCGACTATCGGCCGTCGGAAGGTGGAGTGGTGGTTAATCTGTAGGGCGCTGGCCTGACCAGTGCCATCGGCTGGACGCCTGGGAGTAACGGGCAAGCGCCGCGCCTTGCGCGTGCCGAGCCAATCCGGCATTGAACCGAGCAGGGACCTGGAATGTGCACTGGAAATTCGTGTCTAACTACACGAACGCGTCAGGAATTGGCGATGAGCACATGTATCAGAAGCCTCACAATCGGTGCGGCCATAGCGCTGTCCGGGTGCGCGGCAGTGCCTGCTTATGACGGCTATGGCTACGGCTATCCGGCCGAAGACACTTATCCTTACGGCGCTTACTATCCCGCTTACCCCTATGGCCCCTACTACGATTACGGCTGGTGGCCTGGATTTTATGGGGGCGGTGCCGCGTTCTTCCATGGCGGTGGTCACGGCGGTGAAGGTCACCACGGTCGTGGCGGCGAAGGCCATGGAGGCCATGAAGGCCATGGTGATCATGGCGGCCACGGTGGCGGGCATGGCGAGGGGCACGGCGAGGGGCATGGCGGCGGTCATGAAGGTGGTGGTCATGGTGGCGGCCATGGTCGATAAGCGTTGGAGCAGGCCCCATCGGAGCCCGTCATGCCGTTCCTCACCCTGCTTATCGTTGCCCTGCTGATCGTCGGGGTGTACACGTTCGCAATCCGGACAATCTTTCATCGCGAACCTAGGGCACGGGGGGCGCCTGTCCGGCGTTGCCGCCGGCCCTACCGGCGCACCTGACGCCCAGGCGAAACCCCCATCCGGCTTGACCGCGGCTTGACTGCCTTGCGGGCACCCATCCCTTATTCTTTCCGATTGTGGGCGATATGCCTGCTATGGGGTATCCATTTAACCGGAGTTACACTCGGGCATGGAGCTTCCAATCGCAGGCATTGACTACCCTCGTTCCTTC